>CAJMQV010000039.1 GCA_905215575.1 uncultured bacterium
GGGGTGCTCATAAAAAATGTCGAGCACCTTGCTGGTGAAACTTTGTGAGGACTTCTCTAACTCATAGCGCAGTTTGTTGGAAGACACAAAGGCGATCTCCATGCCCGAAAAGAAGGCGGAGAGCAACAATATAAAAGCAATTTCCAAAAATATTATTCCCATAGTCTTAATTAGGTTTGGCCGGACCCTGGCGGACTACGGAGTCCTGTGAACCGGCCGGGTCGGCGTCGTTAAACGGCAGTGAGCCTTTTGAGTTATAGAACGTGTAGCGGGTCATCTGTTCATTCGAACGGAAGCGGGTTCCCTCTACTTCGCGTTCGGGAGTGATGATCCGTACATGCATGTTGGAATACACTTCGTGGCTGGACATATCCCAGAACAGTTCTTCGGTCTTGAAGACGGTGCCTTCTACATTACGCACGACAACGCGTCCGCGAAGCTCCCATAACTTCTGGTTGTAACAGTATGCCGTATCGGCCTGTACAAACCATTCTACATGGAAGGTCGTGTCAAACTTTTCAAGCAGCAGACCTTTCGGGAATGTCCATTTCGGAGGATTGGTGGTGTTGTAGATGTTCCAGTTCTCGGCAATGATCTTGTAGCGGATGATTCCCGAATCGGAAATAAGATTGCTGATGCCTTTGGCTTGCATAAAGGGCAGGGAGTCCTTTTCGTTTACAGCCGGTGCGGCATTCGATTTTTCTCCGGAACATGAAGATATCAAAACATGCATAGCAGTTATCAGAAATATAACTGCTATGCATGAAGTTGGGTTCATATAATAATGTTTCTTTGCCGTCATAAAGCTTAGTTGATCTTCCACTTCACAAACCATTCTTCATTAAAGGTGATGCCGACATTCAGCTTGAGGTAGTTCTCTGTAATCATGGATGTGGCTGTCGGGCTGCAGCGCAACCATTGGAAAGACACATTGACCACAGAGCGGTTGTTGATTCTGTTGCTGATCGGCAATCCGAGTCCGGCGCTGATACCGAATTCACGCGGTCCGTCCTGTCCGTTTACCTTAACATATGGAGTGCTGTAAGAAGCTCCTATTTTATATTCTACTCGTTGCAGATAGCGGCGACTTTCACGGTTGGGCACAAACTCGGCACCGATCACCGCCTTGGTACGGTTCAGATACTGGCCTTTCTGCGGAGTGTAGCGTGAAGTGCTTTCGTCAATCACTGGTAGAACGCAGTCCGCCCAGCGCTCATGGTGTACATCGGCTCCTACCAACCACTGGTTGTTATGCTTCCAGCTGATACCCGCTCCGTAGCTGTAAGGCAACTGGAAGGCATTGCTGGCCTCTTGGGTAATGGAGTCGCTGTTGGTGGTATAGTTCAAAAGGGTTGCAGAATTGTTTACCTTGTGACCGATTCCGGCAATGACACCGATGGTCAGTTGGTTCTTCTTGTTGATCGGGATGTCATATTGAATACCCAAATCTACTTTGTAGGTAGCAATATCTGCGTTGAACTGTCTGTATAGATTGTTTGCGCTGGCGTCTGCGGTGGAACCATTGTACAAAGTCTGGCTTACGGTGTGATAATAGTTACCCCACAGATAGCTCACATTAGCTCCGATGGAAAAGTTGCGGAACGGCTCCCAACCCATACCCATGTATAACTGATGAATACCACCATCTCCGTAATAAACGGACTTGTTGGTAATGGTATTTCCGGACACATAGTCCGTACCTACATTCTGTGAGGTGGAGAAGTTGTATCCAATGCTGGAGTAGGGCACGAAACCGAAAGAGAAACCGAGATGTTTTCTGATGCGGAACAGCGCATTGACATAATCCAACGACGTGTTGTGTGCATTGACACTGTTGCTTCCGTCGCTGAAGTTACCGTTTTGCAGGGACATACCTACGTCAAAGATAAAGGTAAGCGAATCGGCCTTGGAATAAGATGCCGGGTTGATCATGTTCACCCGGTTGCCTGCATGCAAGCCGATGCCCAGTCCGCTCATGGCTTTGTTGAAGCCTGACGCCTGGTCGTCGAGTGTTCCCAGTCCGAAACGGGAGTAGGGAGAATTGGTTCCGTTGGTTTGTGCTGCGGCCGGCAGTATTTGTGCTGCGGCGAGTAATAAACTATAAAGAATCTTCCTAGAAGTTTTCATTGTTGAAATTTAATATTCTGTTTAGTCCCCTTGGAACGAGGTATTTGTCTGCAAAGATGATATTTTTTATGCTGGAATCAAAATTAAAGTCATCTCCTCCAGTTAAAAAAACCAAAAGGTCGGGATACTTTTCCCGAAAATGGCGGATATAGCCTTCTATTTCGAAGGTCATTCCGGTGATGACTCCCGAACGCATGGCCGTTTCCGTGTCATATCCCAACTCCGGGGTTGCTCCTTTGCGTTCGATGAGCGGCAGCTTGGCTGTAAAGGTATGCATCGCCTTCAGGCGCATCTGAAGTCCGGAGGTGATGTTGCCTCCCCAATAGTTCGACTGGCTGTCGATGAACTCATAAGTAAGACAGGTGCCGGCATCAATGACCAGAATGTTGTGTTGCGGGTATTGCATGTTGGCACCGATTGCGGCGGCCAGACGGTCAGAACCCAGTGTGTGAGGCGTTCTGTAACGGTTTTGTATTGGAATGGGGGTGGAGGAACTGAAATATAAAATGGGAAATTGGAGTGCCGCGAGCTGTTCCTGAACCACTGGCGACAGGTCGATAACCGAGGCTACAATGCCTCTTTGGAATTTATATTTCTGTATAAACGGCTCCAACTCCTCCAGAGAATCGTTGGAGGTTCTGATTTCTTCAATGGGAGTATCCCCGTCGAAGGCCACCAGTTTGGCTAACGTATTTCCTATGTCTATAATCAGATTCACTTTCTTACTATGTATGCTTTTGGCGTGCAAAGTTATATAAAAATGATTATTTGTGCTACTTTTTTGGGCTTTTTGCACGCCTTGATGAACATTAATTATGAGAGCAAGGCTGTGTAGCCATTTCGCTTTGAAGAAAGTGCCCCTTTATTTTTTACGGCTTTTCGTGGGTTTGTTGTCAATTTAATGATTACTTTTGTGCGGATTTAGGAAAAAGAGGTTTTGGATATCTCAAATCAAAGGATTTTATGAAAAAGATTTGTTGGCTGTTGTTAGCCTTGTGGAGTGTCTGGACATGTCCCGCTGATGTTCGGGCACAGGACTTTGAACGCGATTCCGTTGAGTTCAGTTTGCTTACCTGTTCGCCGTCTACAGAAATATATGCTTTGTATGGACATACGGCTATACGTTACCGGAATTTGACGACCGGCGATGACTGGGCTTTTAATTACGGCTTGTTTGATTTTAGTGCGCCCAATTTCGTGTGGCGCTTTACCAAAGGAGAGTGTGATTATGAGTTGGGCATTATTCCTTATCATATTATGGAATATGAGTATCGCCATCGTGGTTCGGCGGTTTATGCCCAGGTGTTGAATCTGACTCTTCAGGAAAAAGAGGAACTTTTCCGCTTGTTGATGATCAATTACCAGCCGGAAAACAGAACATACCGTTATAATTTCTTGTATGACAACTGTACGACTCGTGCCCGTGACCGCATAGAGGAGGCTATTGACGGTACTGTGGTCTACCAGAAATATAAGGATCGGAAACTGAGCTATCGTCAGATCATTCATCAGTATACTGCGGATGCTCCCTGGGCGGAAGTGGGAAACGACCTTTGTTTGGGACTTGACGCCGACAAACCGATCACGATGCGTCAGGAGATGTTCGCACCTTTTTATATGAAGGACTATGCGGCTCATGCTGTAATCCGCACTCCGGATGGAAAGGAGCGTCCTCTGGTGCTTCGTGAGGATACGCTGGTTCCGCTGCCGGCACAGAAGCAGGTGGCTGAAGGTGCTGCCCGTCTGTTTACGGAGTATCTGACGCCCGTAGTTGTGGGAACCATCCTTTGTGTCCTGATGCTTCTGCTCGGTGTGGTTCAATATCGCCGGAATAAGATTTATTGGGGAGTTGATTTGTTTTTCCAGATTCTTGTAGGGCTGATGGGATGTGTTGTCACCCTGTTGTTCTTCTTTTCAGAGCATCCTACAGTGGGAACAAACTGGCAGATTCTTTTGTTGAATCCCCTGCCGTTCTTTTTCCTGCCACGTATCATATGGTGCTGTGTGCATCGGAAAAAAACAGTCATTCATGTGGTTTATACTGTTTGGTTAGTATTTTTTATGATCTTTTCAGTGTTTACACCCCAAGACTTTTGCGCGCCGGTTGTATCTTTGGCATGTATTTTGTTGATACGTTCTGTGGGATATCTCCTTATATTATAAGAAAAATCAAATAAAATAAGATAATGCATTTAAAAAACTATCGTTTACTTACCGCTTTGCTGGGGGCTTGGATTTTGTCTAACGCCTCCGCGCGTGCTGCGTCGGATGCCCCGCGCCTGGTGGTGAGCATTACGATCGATCAGTTGCGTTCAGACTATATGCAGGCCTTCAAGTCGCTTTATGGCGAACGGGGCTTCAAGCGCCTGATGAAGGAAGGCTATGTGTGTCTGAATGCGGAATACCCGTTTGTCAGTCCGGACCGCGCGTCTGCCGTGGCATGTCTGTTTACGGGCGCTTCTCCTTATGAGAACGGAATTGTGGCGAATATGTGGATGGACCGGAAAATTCTTCGTCCCGTATTTTGCGTGGATGATGAAAAATATCCGTCCCTGCCTAAGGGAACCCCTTCTTCGCCCCAGTATTTGCGGTCATCATCTTTGGTGGATGAATTGAAAATGGCTTCTGCGGGAGCTTCGCAGGTATATGCCATTTCTCCATTCCGTGATGCGGCCATTTTGGCAGCAGGCCATGCGGCCGATGGAGCATTTTGGATCAATGACGAGACCGGTCAGTGGGTTACCTCTTCTTATTATGGCGGCTATCCGGCCTGGGCCAGTGCCTATGATCGTACCAATCCGTTATGGGAAAGGGTCGGAGACTTCAAATGGACTCCTTCAAGCGATTTGGTAGGAAACTTCAACTACTTGTTGGGTAGTGCGGTTACCAAGTCTTTCGAACATCGTTTTAAAGGCGATCAGCGAATTTCGCAGTTCAAAACCACCGGTTGTGTCAATGAAGAAGTGAATAAGTTTGCCAAAGTGTGCATGGAAAGCACGGCCTTGGGTAAAGACGATGTGACTGACTTTTTGTCAGTGACCTATTATGCCGGAAACTTTGAGCACAAGACTTCTGCCGATTATCCTATCGAATTGCAGGATACTTACGTGCGACTGGATCATCAGTTGGGCGATCTGATAGATTATGTGGAGAAACAGGTTGGCACCGGTCAGGTACTCTTTGTGGTGACTTCTACGGGGTATTCCGATCCCGAGCGTCCGGAACTGGCGCGATACCGCATTCCAACAGGAGTGTTCAGCATGAAAAAGGCGGTTGCTTTGCTGAATATGTATCTGATGGCCATGTATGGAGAGGGACAATATGTGGAGGCTTCTTACAATGCACAGATCTATCTGAACAAAAAGCTGCTTGAAGACAAACAGCTGAATTCGGCCGAAGTGCTGCAACGGTGTCAGGATTTTCTGATTCAGCTGGAAGGAGTACAGGATGTATACACGAGCCATCGTCTGAATGTCGGTTCCTGGAGTCCGATCATCAGCAAGATAAGAAACAGCTATCATCCGAAGTGTTCGGGCGATATTCTGATCGATGTTTCATCGGGCTGGAAACTGGAAACGGAAAACTCTCATGAGCCATTGTGGATCCGTGAGGGCTTTGTCAGCTTCCCGTTGGTATTCTTAGGTTATGATATCAAATCACAATTGATAAAAACTCCCGTATCGGTGGATTGCGTGGCACCCACCTTGTCACAATTCATGCGAATACGGGCTCCAAACGCTTGCGCTGCTTATCCTCTGACGGATTTGAAATAGAAAATCGCTATTTACCGTTAAGATAATGTGTGTTTTTTTGAAATTTATAATAACTTTGCAGTCGTTTGACAGATAATACAACAAAATAACTATGGATATAAATAAACTTTTAAGCAAGCTGTTTGGTAACAAGTCAACTCGGGATATGAAGCAGATTCAGCCTTTGGTAGAGAAGGTAAAGGCGGCTTATCCTGAAATTCAGGCATTGGACAACGATGCCCTCCGTGCAAAAACACAGGAGTTGAAAAATTACATACAGGGATCGGCTAACGACCTGAAGGATAAGATTGCCGAACTGAAGGCAAAGATCGAGCAGACCGAAATTCAGGACCGTGCTCCTTTGTTTGCACAGGTGGACAAACTGGAGAAGGAAGTTCTGGACCGTTATGAGGTGGCTCGGAACGAAGTGATGCCTCAGGTGTTCGCTATCGTGAAGTCTACTGCCGAGCGTTTTGCCCAAAATGAGGACGTAATCGTTACAGCAAACGATTTCGACCGCATGCTCGCTGTGAAATATGATTTCGTGGATATTGACGGAGACAAGGCCGTATATCACGCTCACTGGACAGCCGGCGGTAACGACATCCGCTGGAACATGGTACACTATGACGTACAGCTCTTCGGTGGTATCGTATTGCATCAGGGTAAGATCGCCGAGATGGCAACCGGTGAAGGTAAGACATTGGTAGCTACCCTGCCGGTATTCTTGAATGCGTTGACCGGAAACGGTGTACACGTGGTAACCGTGAACGACTATCTGGCCAAGCGTGACTCTGACTGGATGGGCCCGATCTACATGTTCCACGGATTGAGCGTAGACTGTATCGACCGTCATCAGCCAAACTCAGACGCACGCCGCAAGGCATACATGGCCGATATTACTTTCGGTACCAACAATGAGTTCGGTTTTGACTACCTGCGCGACAACATGGCCACTAACCCGAAAGATTTGGTACAGCGCCGTCATAACTATGCGATTGTCGATGAGGTGGACTCCGTGTTGATCGACGATGCCCGTACTCCATTGATTATTTCCGGACCGGTGCCGCAGGGTGACAACCAGTTGTTCGGCGTTTATCAGCCGCTGGTAGAGCAGCTTGTTGCTGTTCAGCGTCAGTTGGCAACCCAGTATCTGGCAGAAGCCAAACAGCTCATCGCTACAGAAGATAAGGAAAAAGTGGCTCAGGGATTCCTGCAGCTGTATCGTAGCCATAAGGCACTCCCGAAGAACAAGCCATTGATCAAATATCTGTCTGAACCGGGAATCAAGGCCGGTATGCTCAAGACAGAGGAAATCTACATGGAGAACAACAACAAGCGTATGCCGGAGGCGGTAGAGCCGTTGTACTTCGTGGTAGACGAGAAGATGAACAGTGTGGATCTGACCGACAAGGGTTGGCTCACGCTACCTCAAATCCGGATCTGTTCGTATTGCCGGACATCACATCGGCAATGTCTGCATTGGAGTCTGACACCTCATTGTCTGCTGAAGAGCGTTTGCAGAAGAAGGATCAGCTCTACAGTGACTATGCCGTAAAGAGCGAGCGAGTACACACCATCCAGCAGTTGCTTAAGGCTTACACCATGTTCAACCGCGATGACGAGTACGTAGTGATCGACGGTGAGGTGAAGATTGTGGACGAGCAGACCGGTCGTATTATGGACGGTCGTCGCTGGAGCGACGGTTTGCACCAGGCTGTCGAGGCTAAGGAGCACGTAAAGGTTCAGGCTGCCACACAGACATTCGCAACCATTACCCTGCAGAACTACTTCAGAATGTATCACAAGCTTTCTGGTATGACCGGTACGGCCAGCACCGAGGCAGGTGAGTTCTGGGATATCTATAAATTGGATGTCGTTGAGATCCCGACCAACCGTCCTATCGCCCGTCAGGACATGGACGACCGTGTTTACAAGACTCAGCGCGAAAAGTATAAGGCGGTGATCGAGGAAGTGGAGAAGATGATCAAGGCCGGTCGTCCGGTATTGGTAGGTACCACATCCGTTGAAATCTCTGAAATGTTGAGCAAGATGCTCCAGATGAGAAAGATTCCGCACAATGTATTGAATGCGAAGTTGCACCAGCAAGAGGCTGACATCGTTGCCAAGGCCGGACAGAGCAGTACCGTGACCATTGCTACTAACATGGCCGGACGTGGTACGGATATCAAGTTGAGCGACGAGGTTAAGGCTGCCGGCGGTTTGGCAATCATCGGTACCGAGCGTCACGAGAGCCGTCGTGTAGACAGACAGTTGCGTGGTCGTGCCGGTCGTCAGGGTGACCCGGGCTCATCTGTATTCTTTGTGTCTTTGGAAGATAAGTTGATGCGTCTGTTCGCCAGCGAGCGTATCGCTCACATTATGGACAAGCTCGGCTTTGAGGACGGCGAGATGATCGAACACCCGATGATCAGCAAGTCTATCGAGCGCGCCCAGAAGAAGGTAGAGGAGAACCACTTCGGCGTACGTAAGCGCTTGTTGGAATATGATGATGTGATGAACAAACAGCGTACGGTAGTATACGAGAAGCGTCGTCATGCCCTGATGGGTGAGCGTATCGGAATGGATATTGCCGATATGATCTGGGATCGCTGCGTATACTTCATCGACGGAGGCGACTACGATAGCTGCAAGGACAGCTTCCTCGAGGTGCTGGCTATGGAATGTCCGTTCACCGAGCAGGAGTACAACGAGATGAAGCGTGAGAAGCTTTATGAAAAGGCATACGAAGAAGCCATGAAGCGCTTCAAGATGAAGACCGATCTGATGGCCGCTGTTGCCAATCCGGTGATTAAGCAGGTTTATGAGACTCAGGGTGCCATGTATGAGAATATTCTGGTTCCGATTACTGACGGACGTCGTATGTATCAGATTTCTACTCCGCTGAAGGAGGCTTATGAAACTGAGAGCAAGTCAGTGATCAAGGAGTTTGAGAAGACCATCATGCTGCACACCATCGACGAGGCTTGGAAAGAAAATCTGAGATCCCTGGATGAGTTGAAGCACTCTGTGCAGAACGCAAGCTACGAGCAGAAGGATCCGCTGTTGATCTTCAAACTGGAGAGTGTGACCTTGTTCGACAAGATGGTAGACAAGATCAACAACCAGACTCTGAGCATCCTGATGCGTGGTCAGATTCCGGTACAGGCTCCGCAGGAAGTGCGCGAGGTAGATCCGGAACCGGCACACCAGAAGCAGAACTATGTGGAGAGCCACGAAGATCTGACTGATCCGGATATGGCTGCCGCAGCTGCTCAGGACACACGCGCCGCACAGCCACAGCAGCCGCACGTAGCCGATAAGGGGCCGGGTCGCAATGATCCATGTCCTTGCGGAAGCGGCAAGAAGTTCAAGAACTGTCACGGAGCCGGTTTGTAAACCGATTTCGTCTGATTCATATCATGCGCCCGGGCTCACGAGAGTCCGGGCGCATTGTTTTCTGTCAAGGGATATCGGGGTGGTTTTTCTCCCGTTGCCAGTATGAATATCTTTCCCTTTGTCCTATTTTCTGCGCTTATTTTGTTTTTTTAGCTGTAAAAAGTGCCATTACAAATATTTTTTTGTAATTTTGGTTTCTATAAATATAAAAGACTTTTGATTATGAGCGTAACATCACCTACGATTCAACAGATAGAACGTGCTTTGAATAAAGTCGCAGCGAAGTTTTCGATGATTCAGTCCGATCCGGTGCTTACGGATATTCATTTACAGATCAAGCCCGAGTCTGGCGAACTGCTTGTGTATAATGATGATTTTGATGAGCTGACCCGTTGTGTGGTTGAGGAATGGATTGATTCAAAAGACGAAAACTTTTATGAAACGAATGTTCCTGTTCTGAGAAAGTGCATTCAGGGTATGCAGGAAGTGTGGGAGAAGCTTCCCATTCTGAAGCCGTTTTCCTTTGTGCTGATCGATGAGGATCAGGATGTGGTGAGCGACCTTTATCTGGTGGACGATGATACCATTATTCTGGATAAGGATCTTTTGAAAGGTCTGGATGAGGAACTGAATGATTTCCTGAAGAAGTTGCTCGAAGAGTGATTTTTCGGAGCGGAGAAGAAATAATGACGAAGCAGTATGAGAAAAACTCATGCTGCTTTTCTTTTTTTTGCAGGGTTGTGAATTTGCTTTCAGAAGATCCGGAAAAAAGATCCCGACAAAATCGGAAATTCCTCCCGACGAATCCGGAAAATTCTCCCGATGATTTTTTTGACCGCTTTCGGAGTCGTGGGGTGAGGGGCGAAAAGAAAACAAGGAGCCGCGTTGCAGATGGCAATGCGGCTCCTTGATGTTATGTGTGAGAACCAGAAGGGGATTAGATGGACAGAATGCCCAATACGTTGATCAACTCCTTCTTGATCGGTTTGTTGTTCTTGATTGCGTTGGCAAACGGAACGTAAACGATTTCGTCGTCACGGATACCGATCATTACGTTGCGCTGTCCTTCCAGAATGGCTGTAATGGCACCTACACCCAAGCGTGAAGCCAGAATACGGTCGCTGGCGCTTGGAGAACCTCCACGCTGCAAGTGACCCAAGATAGATACACGCACGTCATATTCCGGATATTCCTGTTTTACGCGCTCAGCGTAGTACATGGCACCGCATTTCGGGCTCTCGGATACGATGACGATACTTGAGCTCTTACTCTTACGGATTCCGCGTCCGATGAACTGCTCCAGCTGGTCGGCATTGGTTGAGTCTTCCGGAATGATGGCAGCCTCGGCACCGCTGGCAATGGCACTGTTCTGCGCCAGGAAGCCGGCGTCGCGTCCCATTACTTCGATGAAGAAGATACGCTCGTGTGAAGTAGCTGTGTCACGAATCTTGTCCACGCATTCCACGATGGTGTTCAGTGTGGTGTCGTAACCGATGGTAGAGTCTGTTCCATACAAATCGTTGTCGATGGTTCCCGGCAATCCGATACATGGCACGTCATATTCCTCTGCAAAGATTCTGGCACCGGTAAGTGAACCGTTACCTCCGATAACCACCAGCGCGTCAATACCTTGCGCCACCATGTTGTCATAAGCGATCTTACGTCCTTCTACAGTCTGGAAGTCTTTGCAGCGGGCTGTCTTCAGGATAGTACCTCCACGCTGGATGATATTACTTACATTTTCGGTTGTAAACTCCTGAATCTCGTTACGCAGCAATCCCTCGAAACCTCTGTAAATACCCTTTACCTTGAAGCCTTCGGCAATGGCGGTACGAGTTACCGCACGGATAGCGGCATTCATTCCCGGAGCATCACCTCCGGAGGTCAGTACACCGATACATTCAATTTTTTTTTTCATGCTCTGAATTCTATTAATGTTTGTGAGTACCACAAAGGTACGACAAAACTGAGAATTTTCGGATATGTGAATAGCGAAAAATATATAAATATGTATCAATCGTCGCTTCGTGTTTCATTCTCTTTAAGTCTGCATGCCTGTTTCGATGATTTCTCAGATAAAAAGCAAGAATAAACGAGATGTATTTTGTTATTAATCATTAAATAAATTAAAAACCATTCCTGAGGGTTTCTTATATAATAGGATTTTGACTTATCTTTGCGCCGAATTTTAAACAATATAATGTCTAACATTATTAGTATTTTTATTATCAATTAATTAACTAAATGGCAGATTTGAAAAATGTAGCTCCTCTGGCAGATTTTGACTGGGAAGCTTATGAAAGCGGTGACGCAGCAAACGTAAGTCGTGAAGAACAGCAGAAGGCTTACGAAGGTTCTTTGAACAAAGTAAACGATCACGAAGTAGTTGACGGTACTGTTATCGCAATGAACAAGCGTGAGGTTGTTGTGAACATCGGCTTTAAGTCAGACGGTATCATTCCTATGAGTGAGTTCCGTTACAATCCTGATTTGAAAGTAGGTGATGTTGTTGAGGTGTATATCGAGAATCAGGAGGACAAGAAGGGTCAGTTGATCCTTTCACACAAGAAGGCTCGTGCTACTCGTTCTTGGGATCGTGTTAACGAGGCTCTGGAGAAAGAAGAAATTATCAAGGGATACATCAAGTGCCGCACTAAGGGTGGTATGATCGTTGATGTATTCGGAATCGAGGCATTCTTGCCAGGTTCACAGATCGATGTTAAGCCAATCCGCGACTACGATGTATTCGTTGGCAAGACTATGGAATTCAAGGTGGTTAAGATCAACCAGGAATTCAAGAACGTGGTTGTTTCTCACAAGGCTCTTATCGAGGCTGAGTTGGAGCAGCAGAAGAAGGAAATCATCAGCAAGCTGGAAAAAGGACAGGTATTGGAAGGTACCGTTAAGAATATCACATCATACGGTGTATTCATCGACTTGGGTGGCGTAGACGGTTTGATCCACATCACTGACTTGTCATGGGGCCGCGTTAGCGATCCTCGCGAGGTTGTTCAGTTGGATCAGAAGATCAACGTGGTTATCCTCGACTTCGATGATGAGAAGAAGCGTATCGCTCTGGGCTTGAAGCAGCTCACTCCGCACCCATGGGATGCTTTGGATCCTAACTTGAAGGTAGGTGACAAGGTTAAGGGTAAAGTTGTCGTTATGGCTGACTACGGTGCATTCATCGAAATCGCTCCGGGTGTAGAAGGTCTGATCCACGTTTCTGAAATGTCTTGGAGCCAGCACTTGCGTTCAGCTCAGGACTTCATGAAGGTGGGCGACGAAGTTGAGGCTGTTATCTTGACTCTGGATCGCGAGGAGCGTAAGATGTCTCTGGGTATCAAGCAGCTGAAGGCTGATCCATGGGAGAACATCGAGGCTAAGTATCCTGTAGGTTCTAAGCACACTGCAAAGGTTCGCAACTTCACTAACTTCGGTGTATTCGTTGAGATCGAGGAAGGTGTTGACGGATTGATCCACATCTCTGACCTGTCTTGGACTAAGAAGATCAAGCATCCTTCAGAGTTCACTCAGATCGGTGCTGAGATCGAGGTTCAGGTTCTGGAGATCGACAAGGAGAACCGTCGTCTGAGCTTGGGTCACAAGCAGCTGGAGGAGAACCCATGGGATGTATTCGAGACTGTATTCACTCAGGATTCAGTTCACGAAGGAACTATCGTTGAGATGCTCGACAAGGGTGCAGTTATCCAGTTGGAGTACGGTGTAGAAGGTTTCGCAACTCCGAAGCACCTCGTTAAGGAAGATGGTTCACAGGCTCAGTTGAACGAGAAGTTGCCATTCAAGGTTATCGAGTTCAACAAGGAAAGCAAGCGCATCATCCTGTCTCACAGCCGTATCTTCGAAGATGCTCAGCGCGCTGAGGCTAAGGAAGCTAAGAAGGCTGCTGCTCCTAAGAAGTCATCAAAGAAGGAAGATGCTCCGATGATTCAGAACCAGGCTGCATCAACTACCCTGGGTGATATCGATGCATTGGCAGCTTTGAAGGCTCAGATGGAAAAAGGTGAATAATTCTATTCAAGAATAAACAGCGAAGAGCGGTGTCCTCGGGTCACCGCTCTTTTTTTATGATCGATGTCGTTTTATGGAAAAATTTGAAGTGAATATTCTGGGATGCGGTTCCGCTCTGCCCACAATGCGCCATTATCCTTCGGCGCAGGTGGTGAATGTGCGCGACAAGCTCTTTATGATCGATTGCGGCGAAGGGACACAGTTGCAATTGCGCCGCTCGCGTCTGAAATTTTCCCGTCTGAACCATATCTTTATTTCTCATCTGCACGGCGACCATTGTTTCGGTCTGATCGGTCTGATTTCCACTTTCGGACTTCTGGGACGTACCGAAACACTGCATATCTATGCGCCAGCGCCATTGGAAGCGCTTCTGCGTCCGCAGCTGGATTACTTCTGTCAGGGGATGCCTTATGAAGTGGAGGTTCACGAGCTTGCTGTAGAGGGTTATTCCTTGATCTACGAAGACCGTTCGGTTGAGGTCTATGCCTTTCCGTTGCGCCACCGGGTGCCCTGCATGGGCTTCTGTTTCCGGGAGAAACCGGTGTTGCCGCATATCATTCGTGAGAAAATAGATTTCTATAAGGTGCCCGACTATGCCATTGCGCGCATCAAGCAGGGAGCCGACTGGGTGCTCGACGACGGAACCGTGGTGCCCAACGCTCATTTTGTGCGTCCGGCCCAGCCGCCGCGCAGTTATGCCTACTGTTCCGATACGGCC
>CAJMQV010000040.1 GCA_905215575.1 uncultured bacterium
CGGTAACATGCTTGTAGACCAGAAAGAAGCTTTATATGAAGTTTTCAGGAAATCTCCCATGCTGATCATGACGCATTGCGAGGATTCCGGCATCATCAGTCAGAATCTGAACCGATGCAAGGAACTTTATGGCGAAGATCCTTCGGTTGAGCACCATCCGGAAATCCGCAGTGAAGAGGCATGCTACCGTTCATCGGCACTGGCTGTTTCTCTGGCCCGCGAGACCGGTGCCCGCCTGCATATCGCTCACATTTCCACAGCACGCGAACTGGATCTGCTCTCTAACGAAGCTTTGGACAACGCTTACAGCGGACACACCCGTAAACAGATTACAGGAGAAGCCTGCGTGGCGCATCTGATGTATACCCAGGATGACTACAAGACACTGGGCACACGCATCAAATGCAATCCTGCCATCAAGACTTCGGCCGACCGGGATGCCTTGCGTCAGGCTCTGACCGACGGACGTATTGATGTGGTGGGCACCGATCATGCGCCTCATCTGCTCCAAGAAAAGAGCGGCGGCTGCGTCAAAGCAGTTTCAGGTATGCCGATGGTACAGTTCTCCCTGAACTGTATGCTCGAACTGGCAGATCAGGGAATCCTTCCTCTGGAACGTGTCGTTGATTTAATGGCCCACGGACCGGCTACTCTGTTCGACATTTCCCGCAGAGGCTTCATACGCAAAGGCTATTTTGCCGATCTGGTTCTGGTACAGCCGGACCAGCCCTGGACCGTGACCACCGACCGCATTCTGAGCAAATGCGGATGGAGCCCGCTCGAAGGACACACCTTCAACTGGAAAGTGAAATACACCTTCTGCAACGGACATCTGCTTTATCAGAACGGACAAATTGACGAACAATATAGAGGAAAAGCCCTGACATTTGAAAGATGATACAAACAATAACTTACCACCTGCGTGATGTCATCCCCTACATCAACTGGATTTATTTCTTCCATGCCTGGGGATTTCCACCGCGTTTTGCCGGCATAGCCGACGTGCATGATTGTGCCGGATGTAGAGCCGGATGGCTGAACCAGTTTCCCGAAGAAGAAAAGGCACGGGCCACTGAAGCCATGCGTCTGTATGACGATGCACGCCAGATGCTGACCAAACTCGATGCAACCTACCACAGTTATGTGCGGTTCGGACTTTATGAAGCGAATTCCGATGGGGACAATCTGGTGTTCCAGTCAGACGAAAATGGAGATGAGAAAAAGGAATTCCGTCTTCCTTTGCTCCGTCAACAACAGAAAAAAACGGAAGGTCCGTTCCTTTGCCTTTCCGATTTTGTGCGACCGGTCACACACGGCATCCCCGACAAAGTAGGAGTCTTCTGCGCCACAGTGGATGAAGAGATAGAACATCTTTACGAAAAGGATGAGGATTACGATCCGTTTGCCCACATGCTCTGCCAGACATTGGCCGACCGTCTGGCCGAAGCATCCGTTGAAAAAATGCATGAAGAAGTACGGAAAACCTATTGGGGATATGCGCCCGATGAACAACTCTCCATCAAGGAACTGCTTTTAGAGCGTTTTCAGGGAATCCGTCCGGCAGTGGGTTATCCTTCTTTGCCCGACCAGAGTACGAATTTCGATCTGGATGCCTGGCTCGACTTCAGCCGGATCGGAATCCGCATCACCGAAACCGGTGCCATGATTCCACACGCGTCCGTCAGCGGACTGATACTGGCTCATCCCCTGTCCAAGTATTTTGCTGTGGGAAAGATCGGTGAAGACCAACTTCAAGATTACGCCCGGCGAAAAGGCAAACCGGTTGAATATATCCGCAAGTTTTTAGCCGCAAACTTATAAAGCGAGAATTACACTATGATATTAAGAATATTACCATTACTGTTGCTCACCTGTCTTTTGCCAGACATATACATCTATTACTGGCATCTGCGCAAGCCCTCCATTCCAAGATGGGCCAAGGTGACATTCTGGGGCCCCTACGGCTCTGCTCCTGTTCTTTGCCGTTTGGCTCACGTACACAGAAAGTCTTACTCCAGAGAACATGGACGCCATCATTCTTTATTTGTCGGCCTACATGCTTTTGGCGCTTCCGAAAACAACTTATATGCTTGTTTCACTCATTGGGAAGTTGATCGGGCTGGTATTTCACCCTTATCGAAAAGCCAATACCCCGGTCAGTTTCACTGCCGGATTTGCCGTGTTCTGCATGATGATCTGCGGTCTGTCATTCGGCCCTACGCTTCTGAAAGTGAAGGAAAGCACATTCCAGTCGGAAACCCTCCCAAAGGAGTTTGACGGCTATAAGATTGTGCAAGTCAGCGACCTGCATCTCACCAGCATGAAAACCCATCCGGAATTTGTCAGCGAACTGGTGCGTACCATCAATGCCCAACAGGCCGACGCCATCTGCTTTACCGGCGATCTGGTAAGCACGGACGTTGCGGAGCTTTATCCCTTTGTAGACGAGCTAAGCAAACTGAAAGCCAAAGACGGGGTGTTCTCCATTCTGGGAAACCATGACTACATGACCTATGCCAAATACATGACTCCGCTGGAAAAATCCCAGAAGTTCCATGAAATGCTGAAACTGCAGGAAAAAATGGGATGGAACCTGTTGCAGAATGAACACAGCGTAATTCATCGGGGGCAGGACAGCATTGTCATTTTAGGAGTTGAGAATGACGGAAAACCGCCTTTCCCGGAACGGGGAGATCTGAACAAGGCACAGGAAGGCCTCAACCTGAATGTCCCACTGTTCAAACTACTGCTCAGTCACGATCCGAGCCATTGGAAACGCAAGGTATTGCCCACTACAGACATACAACTCACCTTGTCGGGACATACCCATGGCATGCAGTTCATGATCGGTAACTGGTCACCGGCCCAGTATCTCTATCCCGAATGGAAAGGCATGTATCAGGAAAACTCCCGTGGCCTGTACGTAAGTCTGGGAGTCGGAGGCGCTCTCATCCCTTTCCGTTTCGGAGCCTGGCCTGAAATAAATGTCATAACATTACACTGCAAATAAAAAAAACACTAATTTTGCAGCCATAAAAAGTCAAAAGTCATGAATATCATTTATAAGATTTATCAGTTATGCATCGCGCTGCCCATACTGTTGGTATGCACCGCGCTTACAGCCATTATCACAATCATCGGTTCCTGGATTGGAAGCGCCCACTTTTGGGGGTATTATCCGGGCAAGATCTGGTCTATGATTATCTGTAATGTTCTGCTTATTCCGGTAGAAGTGCGCGGCCATGAGCATCTGGACAAGAAAACATCCTATGTGTTTACCGCCAACCATCAGGGCTCATTTGACATATTTCTGATCTACGGATATCTGGGAAGAAACTTCAAATGGATGATGAAGAAATCCCTGAGAAAAATATTCCTGGTTGGCAAAGCCTGCGAAAGCGCCCGCCACATTTTTGTAGACAAGTCCGGACCGAAAAAGATTCAGGAAACCTACAGCAAGGCCCGTGAGATTCTGAAAGAAGGAACTTCCCTGGTGGTCTTTCCGGAAGGTGCCCGCACTTACGACGGCTGCATGATCCCTTTCAAGAAAGGTGCCTATCAGTTGGCCGACGAGCTGCAACTGCCGATTGTTCCGGTTACCATCGACGGTTCGTTCGAGATTCTTCCGCGCACAGCCGGTTTTTCTTTTGTGCGCCGTCACAAACTGATTATGACCATTCACGCACCGATACCTCCTTGCGGAAAAGGTGTTGAGGATATCAAGACAACCATGGAGAAATCTTATGCGGCCATAGAGTCAGCCTTACCGGAAAAGTATAAAAAGCATCAGGAAACACAAGCCTGACAAATGTTCGCAAAAATATAAGACCAATAAACCAAAATACCCGCAGAAGGAATGATCCTTTCTGCGGGTATTTTGGTTTATTGCGTAATTATCAAATTCCCAATCCGGCATCTCTGCGCTCTTTCATCAGTTCCATGTTTTCAGTAGCCAGTTTCATGTATTCCTTTACATAACTGTTATTCTGAAAATATGGTGTCGCTATAGACATCAGTGAATCTATTTGCGGAGTAATGATCGGGTATGGGAATGAACTGGTCAAGATCATAAACACACCGGGACCGAGCACATTATCAAAATTTTTGGATATGAAACCGATTACCAAAGAATCGTTTTCCTGATTCAAGCGGGCAGCTTCTTCGTTCAGGATTTTCAGGATTTCATCATGGTCCATACCGTCCATGATCATCTGACTCTCCTTATGCGACAGTTCGGCCAACTGGTTGTCAATACGGCTCTTTTCATGAATAAATGCGTAGAGTGAGTCATTCAGTGGAGTTCCCGTAACGGATTGTTCGGCATGATCAATGTGTATCTGCACATTTCCTTCCTCAACGACCAAAGGCATAATGCTTTCATCGTCCATAAACAGATTGACCATCATGGTAGAATCCCAAGTACCGGAAAACTCGAACTGGCCGTGGATAACCTCACACGAATCAATATCCACAAGCTGGTTTTCCTTAAGAGCTTTCAGATAAAGCATCTTGCCATCAAGACTCTGCACTGTAGAACTGCCTTGAATTAAATACTGTTTTGAGCAGGACATGAGTGCGAGCGGCACTGCCAGCAAAGCAAAAAATTTCCTCATAACAAACATCTACGTATTATCTTCGTTATTCAAAGATACAAGCATTTACCGGTGTCAGAAAATTTATTATCGAATTTTAATTATTATACAAACCCGTTATATGAATTAACGCCCTTCTTTCTCCAATTCTGCCGGAATACGGAAAGCTGTATAAAGCTGGAACACGCAACCGACACACAGCGTAAACATCCATTCGTTACGCTGGGCAAAGCCATAATGAAAGGTATTCATAGACATGGCAACCGCTGTAGCCAACAAAAACAAGGCACCCAGCAACTGCTGACGGCGCAAACGGCGCACCACCCAGTTTTTTCCTTCATAACCGGCCATAAACTGAATCACAGAGAAGCAGCATGCTCCAATCGTATATAGATAAAAAGCGCCTATCCAGCGGGTGATATACAGCGCGGCTCCCAACAGTAACAATACCGCTCCGATCATATAGACCGCATTCTGAAATTTAGTTAGCTTCTTCATCCGAATCGTTCATTATTACAAAAATATCCTCATATTCTGTTTTCATGAAATACTGCTCGCGGGCAATACGCTTCACGGCACCGGGCTGCGTATTCATTTCATTAAGACGCTCGGTGTCGTATTCATACTTCTCCGTATAGTTTCTGATTTCCGCTCTCATTTCCCGTATCTGCTTCAGATTATGATAGCGGCTCAGCAGTGAATTCTCGTCCACCACACCGATAATCAACAGAAAAGCGAAAGTAACACAGGCATATTTATGATTCCGTATGAACGCCCACACGGTCTGGAGTTTGTTTCCCATATAACTATTCTATAATATTAATGTGGGAGCAAAGATAGTGATATTTAAGATATAAAAAGTATGCTTATGCCATCTTTTTTTCGTATTTTTGCAGAATACAAAGTATAGATTCAACAATAAAAAGACGATACAATCATTCATGGGAGAATATATTGTTTCTGCAAGAAAATACAGACCGGCCACCTTTGACGACGTGATCGGACAGCAGGCGCTGACCACCACGCTGAAGAATGCCATTGCCAGCGGCAAACTGGCGCATGCCTATCTGTTCTGCGGACCACGCGGAGTGGGAAAAACCACCTGCGCGCGCATCTTTGCCAAAACCATCAACTGCCTGTCGCCCCTGCCGAATCACGAGGCCTGCAACGAATGTGAATCGTGCAAGGCTTTCAACGAGCAGCGCTCGCTGAACATCCATGAGCTCGATGCGGCGTCCAACAACTCGGTGGAGGATATCCGTACCCTGATCGAACAGGTGTACATACCGCCTCAGATCGGCAAGTACAAGGTGTTTATCATCGACGAGGTGCACATGCTCTCTACCGCGGCTTTCAACGCGTTCCTCAAGACCCTGGAGGAACCACCCGCCCATGTCATCTTCATTCTGGCCACTACGGAGAAGCACAAGATCCTGCCTACCATCCTGAGCCGTTGCCAGACTTACGACTTCAACCGCATGAGCATTCAGGACACCGTGGAGCACCTGAAGCACGTGGCCGAAAAGGAACATATTACCTACGAAGTGGAAGCGCTCGATCTGATTGCCCAAAAGGCCGACGGAGGAATGCGCGACGCATTGTCCATCTTCGACCAGACGGCCAGCTTTACCAATGGCAATCTGACTTATCAGAAAGTCATTGAAAACCTGAATGTGCTGGACTATGACTATTATTTCAGACTGACAGAATATTTCCTGGAAAACAAGGTATCCGAGTGCATGGTGCTGTTCAACGAAATTCTGAAGAAGGGTTTCGAAGGCGGTCACTTCATCAGCGGACTGGCTTCGCACCTGCGCGACCTCATGGTGTCGCAGGATGCCATCACTCTGCCGTTGCTGGAAGTGAGCGACTCCATACGCAAGCGTTATGAAGAACAGGCCAAGAAGTGGAAACCCACCCAGCTGTACCGTGCCATCAAACTGTGCAATGACTGCGACCTGAACTACAAGGCGAGCAAAAACAAACGATTGTTGGTTGAGATCACTCTCATTCAGCTGGCCCAACTCACTACGGATGATGAAATAGGCTCCGGGCGCAAGCCCGGAAAGATCTTAAAACCCATATTCTCGGCGTTTCAAGGAAAGGCCGAGAAACCCGTTGCGACCCGTCCGCAACAGGCCCCCGTAGCTGCTGCCGCACCCCGTCCGGCACAGACAAAGAGCAGTCCGCTGCCCGAAAGCGACGACAGCAAACCCAAAATCCCCAAACTCAAGATGGGACAGCTTGGCCTGTCCATCCACAAGCGCCCCGACCAGGCGGCAGAGAGCAACGAGATGCAGGCGCAATACGGAGCCGCACAACAAAAGAACGTGCAACAGGAGAATGCTCCTGTCACCGAGGAGCAGCTCGTATTCTACTGGCATGAGTTTGCCAACCTGTTGCCGCGCGAGGAAACCGCCATTGCCAAGCGCATGAAAATCATGCAGCCCAAGCAGACAGACGGCGATCACTTTGAGGTTACGGTGAACAACGAACAGGTAAAAGTGTTCATGATGCAGATGGCGCCTAAAATCGAAGCCCATATGCAAAGCCGCCTACAACATCGCAATCTGACCATGACGGTACGGGTGGCCGAAGCCGAAACCGTGGCCAAGGTATACACCAAAGGAGAGCAATTTCAGAATATGGCAAAAAAAAATCCGAACCTTCTCAAACTGAAAGAAGCGTTCGGACTGGAACTGGCCTGAAGCGTTACAGCTTCAGGTCATGATTCATCAGGCGGTACTCGGCCATCTGCTCGTAGCGTGTTCCCGGCCGGCCGTAATTGGCAAACGGATAAATGGAAATGCCGCCACGCGGGGTAAAGATACCGGTTACCTCGATATACTTGGGATCCATCAGACGGATCAGATCCTTCATGATTTTATTCACACAGTCTTCGTGGAAATCACCGTGATTGCGGAAACTGAACAGATACAGTTTCAGACTCTTGCTTTCCACCATCTTCTGATCGGGCAGGTAGCTGATGCGGATTTCCGCAAAATCCGGCTGACCGGTAATGGGACAAAGACTGGTAAACTCAGGGCAGTTGAAACGCACCCAATAGTCGTTCTCAGGATGTTTGTTCTGAAAAGCCTCCAGCACCTCGGGCGCATAGTCCTGACGATACTGTGTGGTTTTTCCGAGCGACTGCAATCCTTCTTTTTCTCTTTCGCTATTACTCATTTTCCTTGTTCTTTTTTTGTTCCAGATATTTTTCCAGTCCCTCACGACGCAGTTTGCAGGCCGGACAGTGGCCGCATCCGTCGCCGGGAACTCCATTGTAGCAGGTTAATGTCCGTTCGCGTATCAGATCGAGCACTCCCAACTCATCGGCCAACGCCCAAGTCTGGCATTTGTCGATCCACATAAGCGGAGTGTGAATTACAAACTGCTCCTCCATCGCCAAGTTCAGCGTCACGGTCAGACTCTTGATAAAGTTGTCGCGACAATCGGGATAACCGCTGAAATCGGTCTGCGACACGCCCGTCACCAGATGATTGATACCGCGTTCGCGGGCATAGACCGCAGCAATGCTCAGAAAGAACAGGTTACGGCCGGGCACAAACGTGTTGGGACAGCTGTCGGCAGGCTTCTCCTCGTCCATCACCATCGTAGGGTCGGTGAGCGAATTGCGGCCCAGATGACCGATGAAAGACACATCCATAGCCTCAAACTCCACGTCAGCCTCACGGGCTATCGCACGTGCAATCTCCACTTCCTGCTGATGCTTCTGTCCGTAAACGAAACTCAGCGCATAAACTTTCTTGAAATGTTTTTTGGCCCAAAACAGACAGGTTGTAGAATCCTGCCCGCCACTGAATACAACGAGGGCCGCCTCATGGTTCATCATAAGTCAGAAATCTTCAATACGTTATAAGAAATTTTTCGATCGTACACATCCACCTGTTCGGTCTTCTTCACATACTTCACCACACGGATGGTTACCGGAAGAATCACAATCTCATAGGCGGTTTTCAGCGTAATCTGCCAGAACATCATCCAAAGCAGGTTCTTGAACGGAACGATGCCGCCCAGAGCCAGCGGGAAGAAGATCAGCGAATCGGCTGTTTCGCCCACCAGAGTGGAAAGAATGGCACGAAGCGAAAAGTTCTTACCGTTTGAAGCAATCTTCATGGCGCTCATGATATAGGCATTCAGGAAAGAACCGCACAGAAAAGCCAGAAAGGAAGCAAAAGCCACACGCGGAGCCAGTCCGAACAGATTGTGGAAGCCCTCCTCATTGTTCCAGTACGGAGCACCCGGAATCCAGTCGGCCAGCGCACCGAAGAGCACAAAAATAAAGTTCATGACGAAACCGGTCCAGATAATCAGACGCGCACGCTTGAATCCCCACACCTCGGCGATGCAGTCGTTGATGATGTAAGAAATCGGGAATACAATAATGCCGGCTGTGATGTTCAGCGGACCATACATGATTTGTTTTGTTGCCAGAAGGTTTGCCGAAATCAGGCAAACACAGAAGAGTATCCCCAGCAACATGAAGGATACACTCACGGTTTTCTTTTCGTTCATATTTCTTGTTTTTAAAGAGGTTACAAGCACTCATTCCGCACCGCCCCCGGGCAATGCGGATGCAAAGATACGCATATTTATGAATTCTGCAAGCGATATTCATCCGCTTTTTTCTGCATCCACAACGACATACCACCCCTGTTCCTACGGAACAAATTATCGGAAAAAGGTATGGAACGGACAAAAGAATATAGAGCCGGATATTGTTTTTTTTCGAAACAAACTCTTATATTTGCGAAACGATAACTTTTTAAAAACAATATCATGGAATATTATATCTTAGTAAACAACGTGAAACAAGGCCCCTTTCAGAAAGAAGAACTGATTCAGAAAGGAATAACGGGAAACACCATGGTGTGGTGTGCTGGCATGAGCGACTGGAGAAAAGCAGCAGAAGTAGCGGATCTGGCAGATATATTGCAACAGATGCCTCCGGAACCTCCGCAGAATAACCGAATCATGCCCAAAACATGGCTCGTTGAATCTATTCTGGTTACCATTTTCTGCTGTCTGCCGTTTGGAATCGTAGGTATCATCAACGCCACAAAAGTGGAAAATCTGTATCTGAACGGGCAATACGACATGGCGGAATATTACTCCAATCAGGCCAAGAAATGGACGTTTTGGGGACTGGTCTCTTCGGTCATTCTGGTCATGTTATGGATCTGTTCCTCGCCGTAGGCGCTTCTTTAATCCCCTTTTTCTTATTCAAATCATGATCAATTCTTAAGATATGGAAAATCAAGTCTGTCCCAAAACCTGGCTGGCCGAATCTATTCTGGCCACATTGTTCTGCTGCCTGCCGTTTGGCATTGTGGGTGTCGTTCATGCAGCAAAAGTAGGCACATTCTTCGCGATGGGAAATTATGAAATGGCCCGGAAAGAAAGCGCCGATGCCGCCAAATGGACCAAGATCAGTTTCTTTACCGGTCTGGCTGTCATCCTGATCTATCTTTTTATTTATCTGGCCGCTTTTACAACCAAGGAAGTCCCGATACAATGAAAAGAAGTGTATGGATCATCTTTCTGCTCGCTATCGGCGGAATCATCTTCTTTACATTCGATCCCTCGGCCTCGGCCCTGTTTCCCAAATGCCCCTTTCTGATGCTCACGGGACTGCAATGTCCCGGGTGCGGCTCGCAGCGCGCCATTCATGCCCTGCTCCATCTGGACATAGGCAGTGCCCTGCGTCATAATGCCTTGTTGGTACTTTCCCTACCTCTGGTTCTCGTTTTGCTCTATGGGGAATGGAAACGGAAAAGCAACCCGAAATTCTATGCGCGGATTCATCATCCGGCGCTCATCTGGTTTTATTTTGGAATCGTCATCTTATGGTGGGTGGGACGCAACGTATGTCCCCTTCTGCAAGGCTGAAAAAATGATGCCGACCAATTTTTCATTTCGTTTCGACGATTTTCAAAAAACATCGGGACAAGTTTCCTGAGCACTTTCAATCAATACGATCATTGTATAAAAATAAAAGCATGAGGCGCACCAGTATGCTGATGCGCCTCATGCTTTTATTCTGAAATGCCGCCACAAAAAACAATCGAATTTTCAGGAGCGGCAATCTGTATTCTTGTACCTATTTCTTCTGTGCCTTCCGCCAGGAAATCAAAGCCTGCACCATTTCTATATCGGCCGGAACGGTCACTTTAAAATTATAGGCGTCGCCCTGAGCAATATGCAAGGGAACATTCCCCCACTTTGCCATCAGCGTATAAAGCGACTGTGTGTGCTGCAATTCTTCCTGCTGCCGTTCTTTCAGTACGGGAAGCAGATCTTTCATGCGGAAAGTCTGTGGCGTTTGTGCCCGAAACAGTTTGTCTCTTTCTATCAACCCTTCGGAGTGTAACTGATCCCGAGTCACCATATATGCCTCATTGCTTTGAATACCGGTAATGGCATTTCCGTAGGATACAGCCGTTTGCAGGTTGTTGCTGATCACCTCGGCCGAAATCAGAGGACGCACAGAATCGTGGGTCAGCACCAGATCATCTGCTCCGCATCCGGATGTTTCCAGACCGATGATGCCGTTGTAAAGCGACTGCATGCTGGTTTCTCCCGAAGGGAAACAGCCGCCGAATTTGCTGATCTGCTCCTCGCGGACTATCCGCTGCACCGTTTCATCCCACGTATGGTCACAAACCACATATATGGCATCTATCTCCGGATGCGCCTCAAAGGCAGACAGGGTGTAGGCTATGAGCGGTTTCCCCTCCACCTCCATAAACTGTTTGGGGTTGTGCTGATGCATCCGGCATCCTTTTCCCCCCGCCAGCAACAGGGCTATGTGTTTGTTTGTTCTCATTTTTCCTTTTGTAATTCCTCCGTAAACTGTTCGCAGAAGCGTTCATGCGTTCTTTGTGTGTAGAATCTGAGCGCCTCCAAAACGATAATCTCAAAGCAGAAGAATATCCATGGCTCGCCGATAAGCAGCGACAGGAACAGCACTCCCACTCTGGTGTCGAAAGTCAGAATATTGGTGTACTTCATCAAAGGCAGGCTTACCTTACGGAAGCGGTCGCGCAAATCCTGAGGAATCACCGTAGGATATTTGCTGCGCAACACCTTATAGAATTTCTGGAATTTCGGAGTCATCTTTTCCTGACTGCGGGTATAGTTGCTGTAAAAATACAGATAGATTTTATGGAACCATTCCTTCTTGTTCCACGGAAGTGAATACATCAGATCGCGCTGCTGACGGTAGTGGTCCAACTCACTTCCGCTCTCTCCCTTCAGGAAGAACAGATGGATGTTGCGGTAATAGTCGGCCAGAGCACACTGGCGTGAGTGACAATGGAAACCGGAATAGGCGGCAATGATCCAAATCCAATAACCCCATTCTGCGTTCAGACGCAGACAGATGAAGAAATAAATGGAAAAGAACCACACATCACCGGCAAATCCGTCCAAAATACGTCCGATTAGAGTCTTCTTTCCGGTCATACGGGCCAGCTGACCATCGGCACAGTCGTACCAGTTGGCCCAGATCAGCAGCAGCATACCAATCAGATTCATCTTGATGTCGTCAAACCAGAAGAAATAACCGGCCGCGGCACCGATAACAATGGACAAGAGGGTTACCGCAATGGGATGAACATGAAGTTTCTGAAATAACAAAGCCCACAGATATCCGGGAGTTCTGGTTACATATAGTTCAAACTTTCCTTCCGTATCTTCCGATTTCATAGTTGCGCGCACGCGCTCCTCTAATTCACTGAATTTCATATTGACTAAATTAAAGTTGGGGGACAACGATAAACATAAAGTATCGAAGTTGGATAAAACAATCCCTAAAAACGATGCAATATTCGCAAAAAAAAGCGAGATATGCAAGTGATAACCACAAATTTCAAAAATAGTGCTGTCAAAATTGCAGGCACTGATTTTTTTTGTGTAATTTTGTCAGAACATGAATCAAAACAAAGTTTTCTATGAATACGCCTGAAGTACAGTTACAAAAGAAAAAATATGGCATTGTCGGCAATTCAGAGGGGTTGAACCATGCCCTCGACATCGCCTTGCAGGTTGCCAAAACCGATCTTTCTGTGCTGATTACAGGAGAAAGTGGTGTGGGAAAAGAAGTGATTCCCAGACTGATACACGACAACAGCCTGCGTAAGAACAAAAAATACTTTGCCGTAAACTGCGGATCTATCCCGGAAGGCACCATCGACTCCGAACTGTTCGGACACGAAAAAGGCGCCTTTACCGGAGCTGTCGGCGAGCGCGAAGGTTATTTCGGTGCCGCCAACGGAGGTACCTTGTTTTTGGACGAAGTGGGCGAATTGCCACTCTCCACTCAGGCCCGTCTGCTGCGTGTGCTCGAAACGGGTGAATACATCCGGGTGGGCTCCAGCGAAGTGCGCAAAACCGATGTGCGCATTGTGGCGGCAACCAACGTAAACATGGCACAGGCCATCAAGGAAGGAAAGTTCCGCGAGGATTTATACTATCGTCTGAACACCATCCCCATCAAAATGCCTGCCCTGCGCGAACGGGCGGACGATATCGTTCTGCTCTTCAAGAAATTTGCCATGGATACGGCCGAAAAATATAATATGCCCGAACCCGTAGAACTGAGCGAAGAAGCCAAAATACGCATGAAGGCATATCCCTGGCCCGGAAATGTGCGCCAGCTGAAAAACGTAACGGAGCAGATTTCCATTCTATCCAGAGAAAGATACATCACCCCCGAAATTTTAGCTGAATATGTACCGGAGCAGCCTATCTCGCACGACCTGATCCAGCTGAACGCTTCGGGCAAGGAACAGCATTCTTTTGAAAACGAACGGGAAATCCTCTATAAGATTCTTTTCGATCTGCGCAATGATGTCACAGAACTG
>CAJMQV010000041.1 GCA_905215575.1 uncultured bacterium
AGTAGAGCAGAGAACAAAAGTCAATAAACAGAGAGGCCACAATGAGAAAAACGCACACTCCCGAAGAGCGTTACCAACAGCTCCTACGGCAGCATCGGGAAATGGTCCAGCGGATACCACTCAAGGAAATCGCCTCGTTCCTGCGTATCACTCCCATACACATGAGCCGCATCCGAAAGAAACTTTTGCAGGAATAAGCGCTAAACATTTGTTTAGTTTTTAATAAGGTAAAAGGATTTTCTCTCCATAAGTTTTGTCTCCCCAAGGAAACTGACTACTTTTGAAAATAAAAACACTTGTTTCTTATGGAGAAAAGATACACGGAAACCATCGGTCGCTTACAGACCGAACGAAGAAAAAGAAAAAAGAAAAGCCAGTTTCTACTCTCGCTGAAGCTGGTTTCATTCCTGGCTATGGCTGCGTTCATCTATGGCGCCTGCACCATGCCTTATGTTTTGCTCTTCAGTGCCTTGGCTTTGATCAGTGCTGCGGTCTATGTATTCGCACTGATCCGTGACGGACGTTGCGTCCGGGAAATGGAACAGATGGACGCTCTGATCAAGGTGTGTCAGAATGAATTGAGTTATCTGAAGGGGGATTTCCGGGCATTCGACGACGGAGCGCGTTATGCCTCACCGGAACATGAATTTACATACGACTTGGATATTTTCGGCCGGAACTCACTGTTCCAGCGCATCAACCGTACCCGCACCGAGGAAGGCAGCGACCGGCTGGCCCGAAAACTGTCGGTTCTGGAAACGGATATCGAAACCATCAGAGCCAACCAGCAGGCTGTAAACGATCTGAGCGAACGGTTCGACTGGCGTCTGCGCTTCATGGCCGGAGAAAAGATACAAAGCAGGTTTGTACAACTGTGCCGGGATTTGTCGTCAAAATCCCAAGCCAACGCGCCGGTTTCTCCCGCCGGAAAAGTACTGAAAATGATTCCTTACGCTTCTTCTGCACTGACCTTACTGGCCCTGCTCGGCTATATCTGCGACTGGTGGCCGGGTGTGTGGTTTTCTCTGCTGTTCTTCGTTCAGCTGGCTGTCTGTGTCATACGAGGCAAGAAGATGCAACATACGGTTCTCGCCACCGACAAACTGCACCATGAATTTAAAGGCTATCTGGACCTTTTACGCGAAATACAACAGGAACCGTTCCAGGCTGAAGCCTTACAACATCTTAAAAAGCAACTGTTTGAAGGACCGGAAAACAGTATCCGCGCCTTCAGGCAACTGACGCGCCTGCAGAATCTATTCGACCAACGAAGCAATGCGCTGATGTATGTCGTTCTGAACGGACTGTTTCTTTATGACCTTCTCCTCCAACGGAAATTTGACGAATGGATGACAAGATACCTGCCGCACGTGGAAACGTGGGTGGATCAGGTGTCCGAATTTGACGCTCTGGTCAGCCTGGGGAACTATGCCGCCAACAATCCGAACAACACTATCCCGCAGATTCTTACGGAGGCAACCGATCCGGTGATTCGGGCTTGCGACACCTATCACCCCTTTCTGGCACACAAACAACCGGTGGCCAACAGCTTTACATTGGACAAGAAACGCATCGCCATCGTTACGGGAGCGAACATGGCCGGCAAGAGTACTTTCCTGCGCACAATAGGCATCAACTACATTTTGGCCACCACCGGAGCACCGGTCTGCGCCCGTGAGTTCGGTTTCTCCATCGTGTCGCTCTTCTCCAGCATGCGCACCGCCGACAATCTGTCGCGCGACATCTCCTATTTCCACGCGGAACTGCTCCGCCTGAAACAGCTCATTCAGCATGTCCGTAGCCAGGATTATACGCTCATCATCCTTGATGAGATTCTGAAAGGTACCAACTCCAAGGACAAGCTACAGGGGTCAATCCTCTTCCTGAACGAAATATCCCGCTACAACATGTCGGCTCTGATTGCCACACACGACCTGGAACTGGCACGACTGGAAGAAAAGGATGCCTCGCTCTATCAGAACTATTGCTTCGAGATCGAACTGTCGCACGACATCCGCTACAGCTATCGCATACAAAAGGGAGTGGCCCAAAACCTGAATGCTTCGTTTCTGCTTCAGGACATTCTGAAAGCATGCCGGCAAGACGAACCCTCAGAAACATAAGCCTGTCAGACATTTGCCGGATAACGACAAGGAACAAATCCGTAAAAAGCCCGTCCGTCGGTAAAAATTTTACTATAATTTATCTTCCAAAAAACCAGTCCTATTATTTTTTTTATTAAATTTGCAAGGACTTGAAAAAAGAACAAGAAAAACCATTTTAATAACTAAATAAAAGAATTATGACTATCGACAGTTACAAATTTGCCGGCAAAAAGGCAATCGTTCGTGTGGACTTCAATGTTCCATTGGATGAGAATGGTAAAATCACTGATGACACCCGTATCCGCGGTGCTCTCCCTACTCTGACTAAGATCCTGAAGGACGGTGGTGCTTTGATCATCATGTCACACATGGGTAAGCCAAAAGGTAAGGTAAACGCTAAATATTCTTTGAGCCAGATCGTTGACGCTGTTTCTGAGAAACTGGGTGTACCTGTACAGTTCGCACCGGACTGCGCTAAGGCTGCTGACGCTGCCGCTGCTTTGAAGCCGGGTGAAGTTCTGCTGTTGGAGAACCTGCGTTTCTATCCTGAAGAGGAAGGAAAGCCAGTAGGTATCGACAAGGAAGATCCTGCTTATGAAGAGGCTAAGAAGGCTATGAAGGCTGCTCAGAAAGAATTTGCCAAGACTTTGGCTTCTTACGCTGACTGCTATGTAATGGATGCCTTCGGTACAGCTCACCGCAAGCACGCTTCTACAGCTGTTATCGCTGACTACTTCGATGCTGACAACAAGATGTTGGGTTATCTGATGGAGAAGGAAGGTCAGGCTGTTGACAATGTATTGAAAGATATCAAGCGCCCATTCACTGCTATCATGGGTGGTTCTAAGGTTTCTACCAAGATCGGTATCATCGAGAACTTGATGGACAAGGTAGACAACTTGATCCTGTGTGGTGGTATGGCCTTCACATTCGCTAAAGCTCAGGGAGGTAAGATCGGTAACTCTTTGGTAGAGGACGACAAGCTGCAGTTGGCTTTGGATATTATCGCTAAGGCTAAGGCTAAAGGTGTAAACTTGGTATTGGGTTGCGACTGCATCGCTGCTGACAAGTTTGCCAATGACGCTAACACTCAGGTTTGCGCAGACAGCAATATTCCTGACGGATGGATGGGTCTGGATGCAGGTCCTAAGACTCAGGAAGAGTTCAAGGCTGCTATCAAGGGTGCCAAGACTATTCTGTGGAACGGTCCTGCCGGTGTATTCGAAATGGATAACTTTGCAGCTGGTTCAAAGGCTATCGCTGAGGCTATCGCTGAAGCTACCAAAGAGGGCGCTTTCTCTCTGATCGGTGGTGGTGACTCTGTTGCATGTATCAACAAGTTCGGTATGGCTGACCAGGTTTCTTACATCTCTACCGGTGGTGGTGCTCTGTTGGAAGCTATCGAAGGTAAGATCCTTCCGGGTATCGCAGCTATCAAAGGCGAATAATCATTTTATTTGATAATCCATCAGGAAAGGGTAACTTGTTTTATCGGGTTACCCTTTCTTTTAATTCTACATTCATGAAAAAGGTCTTTCTATTCCTGGCCGTCGCAATAAGTTTGGCAGCATGTCACCAAACTCATGACAAACAGCCTGAAAAAGCATCACTCAAAGATTCTGTAACACTCAGTGTAGCTTTAATGCCTACCGTAGACTGTCTTCCTTTTTATTATGCAAAAGAACAGGGAATCTATGACAGTCTGAATGCCAACATCAATATCCTGAGTTTTATGGCACAGATGGATTGCGACACCGCCTTCTGTCGGAAACATGCGGATGTAGCCTACACCGACCTGATCCGGGCCGCACTCCTGCAAAGCAAAGACACAGCCTTGAATGTAATTATGCGGACAGACGGCAGTCATGAACTGATAACCGCCTTCAGCAAACGAATCAAATCCCCCAAACAACTTAAGGAAAAAATGATGGGCATGGCGCGCCACTCCATTACGGACTATCTTTGCAGCGAAATTGTGAAGAAAGGCAATTTTAGTCCGGACGAATTATACAAGCCACAAATCAACGATATAGCCTTACGTGCGGCGATGGTACAAAATGCCACCATTGACGCCGCCTTCCTGCCTGAACCTTATGCAACTCAGGCACGCCTTCTGAAAAACAGAAGCATCTACTCTACTCAAAAAGAAAACATACACCTGATGGCCATGATGGCCAACTGGCAATCTCAAAAGAATCCGCAAAAGGCCGAACTGCTGCAAAAGCTGATTCAGGGATACAATCTGGCTGTAAAAGAACTGAAAAACAAAGACAAACAACATACAGCATGCAATTTATTCAAATCTTTCGGGCTGAAACAGCAAGTGTTGGATTCATTGCATCTGCCCAAATACAAGAAGGCTTCAACGCCCGATCCGAAACAAATAGAAAAAGCCATAGAATGGCTCAAGGCTCAAGAACTTGTTCCCAACAACTATAACGGAGATACTTTGGTAACATCATCGCTCACGAAATAAGCATCATGAATACGGAAAACTATAAAGATTTATATGATCGCGCTGCAAAGGCATTAGGCTCTTTTCAGCTTTTCAACGCATTGGATGCCATAAAAAAGGCTTCGCTGGATCTGAGACAAAGCGATCTGATTACAGAAGAAGAAAGCATCAGAAACGATTATGAACGGATGCTCCAGTTTTTGGCACAGGGAGGAAACGATCCGCAGAAAGAAAGTATGCATCAGACCTTCCTGCTGAGAGGATGCAATCTGCTTTATCGCATGCACCACCAGTATCTGACACTTTTCGGAAGCAACCACATCGGTGAAATCATGCGGACGGACAAAACTCTGACTTCCGATGATCCGAATACATATATTCATGAGCTGCAAAAGCTTTTGGCTCTGCTGGAAGACTACACCCGTGAACAGAATGCCGGTTCTGAAAGTATAGAACCACTGTATCAGGATCTTTATCGGGAGTTAAACCGTTTCTTCAATTATCTGCTCACAGCCGACCTGTTCAGCGAAGACAAGAAACAGGCAGTCATTTCCTGTTTGAACCAATTGCCGGAAGCATACGCCTGCATGCTACTCGAAGCCCTTTACCTGAACAGCATGGAAGCCGCTGATCTGAACAAGATCAAGATACTCTTCCATTTTATCAGAAATGCTTCTACCCGTATGCGTATTCAGGCTCTGACCGGATTTCTGATCGTATATCATCAGCACCATGGTCTGATCGAACTGGATGAAGCTTTCCATAAGGAAATTCTCATGCTGAAGGAAGAGCCGGAAATGGAAAAAGACATTATCGGCATACAGAAGCAACTGTTCCTGAGCAAGGAAACCGAAAAGGCTTCGCAGATTCTCAATCAGGACATTCTTCCCAATATGATGCGTTCCGGATTAGGCAACCTAAATCAGATGGATCCGAACATGAGTATCGATAGCCTGCTTCAGGGAAACATGGGAGGTATGGGTGCCGCACTGGAAAACAACATGGAACATCTGAGCAAAATGACACGGACGGGCTATGACATCAACTACAACCTGTTCAGTTCCATGTGCCGCAACCTGTTCTTTTCCAAGTTCAACAACTGGTTCTGCTGTTTTGATCTGCATCATCCGGACATGGCAGACCTGCGCAAGAACAAACAGGGCGAAAAGATGCTGGAGACCTTAGGACGCTCCAAAAGACTCTGCGAACTGGACAAATATGCTATGGGATATATTCTGAACCACATGCCGGAAAGCATGCGGGGAGCTATGCTCGAAGGAGGCATGCAGGCCGAACTGGAAGACCAGAGCATTCCGACTCCGGAAAAGGAAAAGCAAATGATGATCCGCAGTCATATTCAAGACCTTTACCGTTTCTACACCAAAAGCCTGCAAAAGAAAAATCTGAAAAATCCGTTTGAGCCGGTTCCATTATTTACCGACTGCCCTGCCATCATGCAAATTGTACAGAAAGGAGATTATCTGAACGAGATGGCCCATTTCTTCATGAAAACGGAATTATACCAGCAGGCTCAGGAGGCTTTGTTGGCCTTATTGGAAATCCAGTCGGCCGACGCGTGGGTATTGCACGCTTTAGCCGTGACCTACAAACAGCAAGGTGCTTTGCCCCGTGCATTGCAATTCGAACAGCAGGCCGAACTGCTCGATCCGGACAATCTGAACATTCTGCTGAACATTCAGCAACTGTGTCTGCATCTGGAGAAACATGCCATGCGCGTAGGTTATCTGAAACGCATCGAAGAAAAACAGCCTTTAGATGAAGAGTTAGAGATCGGTATGGTTTTCAGTCTGATAGAAAGCGAGCAGTATGAAGAGGCTCTGAAGCGATGCTATAAGATGAAGTATCTGGATCAGAACTCTTCTTTTGCCGACCGGAGTATTGCCTGGTGTTCTCTGTTGACAGACAAACCTGAAAACGCACAGAAATATTACGAAAAGGTACTCTCCGGACCCGAAATCATTTGGGGAGATTATCTGAACGCTGGAAATACGGCCTGGATCAATCACGACATTCAGAAGGCCATCGGTTACTACAAGGTCTTTATCCGTGAATTCAACAAGAGCGAAGATGTTCAGATGGGTACCTGGATCGACGCCTTTGAAGAAAGCGAAGAAATATTGGAAAATTACGGCATCAGCCGTCGGGACATCTGTCTGATGAAAGAAATTATCAGACCGGAACAGGGATAAGAATCAGATTCGGAAAACCGTTTCACAAAAATAATGAAGAGCTTCTTTCGGAACAAGACCAGTCTTGCACGAAAAGAAGCTCTTCATTCTATCTATATACCGATATATACGACCTTAAATAAGCGGTACCAAAATCTGGAAAAACCATCCCTTGAAACGCTGCCATGCATTGCGCCGCTGCTTCCAGTTTTCAGGAGTCAACCGAGTGGACTGCTCTTTATCTTTCTCAAAAATGTTCTGAAGCTGACGAGTGGTGCAAGTATCCATAATAAAGGCATTGACCTCATAATCAAAAGTCAGACTGCGACTGTTCAGATTGGCTGATCCCACCGTACAGAAAGAATCGTCCACCATCATGACTTTTGTATGATGGAATCCCTCTTCATAATAATAGATTTCCGCCCCTCGCTTCATCAGTTTATGCACATTATAGGCCACCACATCGGGCACAATCTTGACATCGGATTTCGTAGAAACCATAATCTCCACACGCACTCCGCGCTCCAAGGCACGGTACAACGCCTTGCGCACACTACGCACCAGTGTGAGATAGGGATTGACGATCTGTACCCGATAACGGGCATTGTCTATGGCATACTGATAGGAACGGCGCATAATCTCGGGACGAATACGCGGAACGCGGTCCACCACACCCACCATCTTCTCGCCGGCTCCGGCACAGGTATCAGGCTTCAGACCGGAATATCCCAACGTGTCCTCCTGCATGTCCTGCAAGAACAAAGAATCCTCTGGCACCGGTTCGCCGGTTGTTTTCTGCCACATGGTGCTGAATATCTCCTCATAATCCTCCACGGCAGAACCTTCGATACGCATGTGCATGTCGCGCCACGCGCCGAATTCAGGCTTTCCGTAAATATAATAATCTGCCACATTCATTCCTCCCGTGTAAACCATTTTTCCGTCTACAATGACTATTTTGCGGTGGTCACGGTGCAGAGCATGGTTTATCCAGGGAAAGACTATCGGATCGAACGCATAAATCTCGATACCTGCTGAACGGATTTTATTCAAGTCGTGCTTCTTGAGCGGACGGCTGTTGCTGCTGTTTCCGAAACTGTCGAACAAGGCGCGCACCTGCACTCCCTCGCGGGCCTTCTGGGCCAACAGGGTAAAAAGCACATTTCCTATGGAATCGTTTCTGAAGTTGAAGTATTCAAGATGCACATAATATCGTGCCTGACTGATGGCAGAAAGCATGTCATCAAACTTTTCCTTTCCGCTACGAAGCAACACCACACGGTTGTCGTGTGTAAAATCCACTCCCATCTCTTCCAAAGATTCTACGGTGAGCGAATCACTGCGTTCCTGGGAGAAGGCCGAAACAAGCCCCACAAACCAGACGCACAAAATGACAATCCACCTATTCTTCATAGAACATGGGCATAAAATGATCCACGCAGCCCGCCTTGTACCTCATCCACGGGTCAAGAATGACGGTTGTGCAGCCAGAAAGCACTCGGAATTCTGCCGCTATGGTCCGCCATATCATCCTGAGCTGAACCTTATATGGACTGTTTGATAAAATGGATCTCATAAAAATAAATTGAATTAGGAAACAAAGATATTATTTTTTCATGGATTGCCCCCTTATGACTATATCAAAAATACTAAATCACCGAATTAAAGAAGGAAAGACACTAAATTTTAGATTATTCTGCACAAAATTCTTATCTTTGCAATTCATTCAAATAAACCTAAACAATCATGAGCAAACTTGTTATCAATTCTTACGAAGAGTTTGAAAAATACGTAGGTCAGGAATTGGGTACTTCCGAGTATTTGAAAGTTGATCAGGATCGCATTAACCTATTTGCCGATGCAACTTTGGATCATCAGTGGATTCACGTGGACACAGAGCGTGCCAAGACAGAAAGCCCGTTTAAGAGCACTATCGCACACGGTTATCTGACTTTGTCTCTGTTGCCTTACATGTGGAACGAGATCATCGAAGTAAACAACCTGAAGATGATGATCAACTACGGTATTGATAAGATGAAGTTCGGTCAGGCTGTTTTGAGCGGTGACAGCATCCGTCTGAAAACCAAGCTGCAGTCATTGGCCAATCTGCGTGGAGCAGCAAAAGCAGAAATCAAGTTTACCATTGAAATAAAAGACAGCAACAAAAAAGCCCTGGAGGGTGTTGCCATTTTCATCTACTATTTCAACAATTAAGGATTTTACTTGATTTTCCCTTATAAGAATCTTGCTATAAAGTATTTCATGCTTGGTAGCAAGATTTTTTGTTCACTACAAATAACAAACCCTTTCCAAAACTTAGTCTTATGGCAAGAGCCTTTAGCAATAAAGAGATCTTACAGGTGGCCTACCCCATCCTGATCAGCCTCATCATGGAACACATGATCAGCATGACCGACACTGCCTTTTTGGGACGTGTGGGCGAGGTGGAACTCGGAGCATCGGCCATTGGAGGCATTTTCTATCTGGCCATCTTCATGATCGGATTCGGCTTCAGTATCGGTTCACAGATTCTGATCGCACGCCGAAACGGAGAGCAGCACTATCAGGAAATCGGAGAGATATTCTATCAGGGGATGTATTTCATGATCTTTCTGGCAGCTGTTACTTTCACGGCCACCAAAGTATTGGCTCCATACATTCTCCCCAACATCGTGTCGTCACCCCATGTCAGCCAGGCAGCATTGAGCTATCTGCATTTCCGCGTCATCGGCTTCTTCTTTTCATTCATAGCCGTGATGTTCCGCGCCTTCTTCGTCGGTACGACACAGACCAAGACGCTCACACTGAACTCCATGGTGATGGTGGGATCGAACATCGTGTTCAACTATATCCTGATCTTCGGAAAATTCGGTTTTCCGCAAATGGGTATTGCCGGAGCGGCCTTAGGATCTTCCTTGGCCGAGATGATTTCGGCCATATTCTTCATCGTCTACACAATGAAGAATATAGATCTGGAAAAATACGGTCTGAACCGCATCTGCCGCTTCAACCGCCGGCGTCTGGGCAAGATTCTGAACATTTCATTCTGGACAATGATCCAGAATTTCATATCACTGTCCACCTGGTTCCTGTTCTTCCTCTTCGTGGAGCATTTAGGCGAACGGTCATTGGCCATCACCAACATTATCCGTAACATATCGGGTATTCTGTTTTTGGTCATCTCGGCCTTCTCGGCAACGTGCAGTTCATTAGTCAGCAATCTGATCGGACGAGGCGACGCCGCACTCGTGCGCACCACAATCTGGCAGCATGTCCGTCTGACCTATTACATCATTCTGCCGCTGACCGGCTTCTTTGCCTGTTTTCCGCATCTGATTTTGCGCATATACACGGATATGCCGGATCTGATTGAGGCGGCAACCCCATCCTTATGGGTATACTGCACCACACCTTTCATCACCGCACTGGGCAACATATTCTTCCAGTCTGTTTCCGGAACGGGAAACACACGGACAGCTTTCCTACTGGAGCTGCTCACCCTGTGCATTTATGTGCTTTACATTTATGTCATCATCATGCACCTGCGCATGGACGTGGCTTTCTGCTGGACTTCCGAGCACGTTTACGGTCTGGTTATCTTCCTGCTCTGCTTCTATTATATCCGGAAAGACAAGTGGGTGGGCAAGCAGATCTGATAAACGAAAAAATTGATGCTGACCAAAAATAAAAATCGTTTCGATCATTTTGCAAAATGATCGAAACGATTTTTATTTTTACCCTAATCCACCGTTATCCTCAGATGAGGAAAGGACGTTTTTCCGTTTCCTCGTCCTGCTGCGGATAAATCAGAATGAAATTATTGTTTTGCAGATAACGGTTCAGATAGCCCGGAATTTTCGGCATAATCGGATGATAGGACAATCCGTCGCGACGGCTCAACAGAATCCAGAGGCAATCGTTTGCCTTGACTTCACGAAAGGCGATCAGGAAATCATTCCAGTCATCAAAATCCCGGAAATCCATCTTGGAAGCATCTTCGCCAAAAAACTTCCGGATCACGGCAAGCGTTTCCTCGGCGGCATAAATCACAACTGCCGCTCCGGTATTGGCCGTAATGGTCTTTATTTTCTGCAACACATGCGAGAATCCGGTTTCTTTCTCAGCATTGGTAGGCACCAAGAAAATGTTCCGCCTTACCGTGGCCAGCGGCTGTACGGCCTTGTAGATAAAGGCATTCACACCACTTCGTCCGATAACGCCGTCGTTGATTTTTCCCAGGAAGTCGGCCGGCACGGAATGTTTCTGATGGAGTCCGAGCACAATATCGGTGATGTCATTCTCACGCACCACGCTGGTGATGGCGTTGGAAACACTCAGATCGTAACGGATCAGATCGTGCACATGCACATCGGCCGCGGCGGCTGTATGTACCGCCTGATCGAGCAAGGCCTTCGAAGCTTTAAGCTCCCGTTCGTCGGACTCGTTGGTATTGATCACGCGCAAGGCATAAATGCCATCACGGTTCTGCGGGTTCTTCACAGCCAGACTCAGATTGATCAGTTCCTCTACCGTGTGGCGGTTGCTTACCGGAATCAGGATATGCTCGCGGTAAACCTCCTTCTTGTCCTTCGTGCTGATATGCTTCATTTCTTCCAGCGCAATGTTACGGGCTCCTTTTTGGGCAATGACCGTAGCGATGATGCAGGTAACGAGAATCATCAGAATGGTACCGTTCAGCACACTGTCGTTGAGCAGACGGATGGGATTTCCCTGGGCATCTTCTCCAAGAATGATGTTATATCCCACCAACACCGCAGCCAGTGTGGCGGCTGCCTGGGCATTGCTCAAACCGAAAATCACTCTCCGCTGGTCGGCCGTGAAGTGGAACGTGCGCTGCGTGAGCCATGCGGCCGCCAGTTTGGTACCCGTAGCCACCAGAATCATGACGACACCCACCATCAGTGTGTCCCAGCTTTCAAAAAAGGCACGGTAATCGATGAGCATTCCCACACTCAGCAGAAAGAAAGGGATAAAGAGGGCGTTGCCCACAAACTCCACACGGTTCATGAGCGGGGAACTCCTCGGAATAAGACGGTTGAGCGAAAGGCCCACTAAAAAGGCTCCGATAATGCCTTCTATTCCTGCCAGCTGAGCCAGAAAGGCCCCGAGGAACAACAGCGAAAGCACATAGATGTATTGCGAAATGGAATCACTCACGTGTTTGAAGAAATGACGCGTGAGCAAGGGGAAAAGAAACAGGATAATGGCCGTAAAGAGCACAATGGAAATGCCCAGGCGCACCCAGAAAGCCGAATTTACCTCGCCGGTGGTCATTCCCACAACAACGGTCAGCACGAGCAGAGCCAGCATATCGGTCACCATCGTACCGCCCACGGTAATACCGACAGCCGGATTCTTGACAATGCCGTATTTACTGATAATGGGATAGGCAATCAGCGTGTGCGAGGCGAACATACTGGCCAGCAGCACGGAAGTGAGCCACGAAAATCCCAACACCCACCGACCGACAACCGTTCCCACCAGCATCGGGATCAGAAAAGTGTACATTCCAAAAGTCAGACTCTTCAGACTGTTTCTTTTGAAGTCGTTCATGTCGATTTCCATACCGGCCAGAAACATGATATACAGAAGACCGGCCGTTCCGGACATGATAATGCTGCTGTCGCGCAACACCAGATTGAATCCATGCGGACCGATAATGGCTCCGGCTATAATCAGGCCTAACAGATGGGGAATCTTCAGTTTGTTCAGCAGCAAAGGTGCCCCTAAAATAATCAGAAGGATAATGAGGAACTTCAGAATGGGATCCTCAAGAGGCAAGGTAAGGTTTAAAGCATAGTATAACATAGGCCACCTTTTTTGAGAATTTATAGTGCGAAGTTATACTTTTTCCTTACATAAGCAAGCAAAACGCCGTTTTTTCTACCGGTTCAGTCCTGACATAAAGTATAAAGAACCACACTCTTATACTCGCCGGCCTCCTGAATCCAATCCTTCAGAACCGCCGTCCGTTCAAAACCGGTCTGCTCAAACAATCCGGCGGCAGCATGGTTTGCCGCAGCCACATAAGCATATACCTGATGCAGTTTGAGAAAGGCAAAGGCATAGCGCAAAAGCAGCGACAAGGCCTCACGCCCCAGTCCGCTCCGTTGGAATGGCTTGCTGATGACCAACCCGACTTCGGCCCGCTGATGACGTATGCTGTAATCAAACAGATCGGCACACCCCACCGCTTCGCCCGTTTCTTTCAGTTCCACAATCAGACGCAGCTGACGGTCGGCATAAATGTCATTCTGGCTTTCGCTGATGAACCGCCGCAGAGCATAGCGCGAATAGGGTACATTGGAAATGCCATGCACCCACAAGGCGGTGTCGTTCTCTATATGATACAGAAAATCCAGGTCTTCGGGTTCCATGGCCCGGAGCACCACCCGCTTTCCTTCAAAGAACGGTTTATCGTCACTCTTTTCCATACCAT
>CAJMQV010000042.1 GCA_905215575.1 uncultured bacterium
TTGTTGCTCAGGTACTTAAAAAAAATATTTTATAATAGTGTTGCGGAATTAAGGAATATTAAAAAAAACAAACTCATGCCTATAAATCAAGCAGGATACAAAAAAAAACTCTACATTTACCAATAATTCAGAAAAAGCCATTCTGAATTGAATCTAAAACAATACTCTCTAATAAAATTAATCAAAAATCTAATTTCGCATGGTAAAAAAACTACTATTCCTGCTTTGCGCCTTTTTGGGAATATCCCAAAGCTATGGTGCAGACCTGCCGGTAATCAGTAATTCCGAGCAGACAGTATGGTATCTTGTTCAATTTCTGAATCAAGGCAATGTATTGGAAGCACAGGCCGACGGCGCTTTAGTCCGTACCGCTAAGGCTTCGGGTTCTGATGCCCAACTCTGGAAGATTGAAGGTGATGAAACCAACGGTTTCAAACTGACCAGCAAAACCAATCAAGTTCTTTATGTAAACACAACAGCTAAAGAAGGTAAATTCTATTCAGGAACTACCCCCTCAGAAAACCAGCTGTTCCGTATCGTCAATACGGAGAATTCGTCTTATCTCGGAGGATTTGAGATACAGCCTCAGAGCAATACCGCTGTATCCATGAATCAGTTCGGAGGTGCCGGCGTAGGAAAAGACCTGGGTCTTTGGGACAAAAACGATCCGAACAACCCGCTCAAGTTCATGACGCTCGAAGAATTCCAAAGTATTGGAAAGTATGGCATTATCCCTTACCCTACTTCTCTGAAAGAGCGTAAAGAAGGCGCACTGGCCTTGAATTCTTTGAAAACCATTACTTATGTAGCAACCGAGGCACAAGATATTCAGAACACAGTCAACGCTCTTGCCGAGCAACTGAAAGAAGTTTCCGGCATAGAACTGACCGTCAAAGAAAGTACAGGCAGCAGCGAAGCGCAAGCCATCAACTTGCTGTTGGATGAAGAAATGGATAAAGAAGCCTATAACTTACAGGTAGAAGACGACCGGATTACAATCAAGGCTTCTACCGGTGCCGGTTTCTTCTATGCCTTGCAGACCCTGAAACAAATGATGCCCCGTGAGATTTACGGCAAGGCAAAGGCTGAAAACGCTGCATGGGAGGTTCCGTTCCTGAATATCGAGGACAAGCCTCACTTAGGCTACCGCGGTTTCATGCTGGATGTTGCCCGCCACTTCTTCAGCAAAGAGGAAGTAAAGCGCGTCATTGACCTGATGGCAACTTACAAACTGAACATCTTGCACTGGCATTTGACCGACGATCAGGGTTGGCGTATCGAGATACCGGAATATCCGAAACTGACCGAAATCGGCAGCATCCGTAGCGGCTCCTTTGTAAGTCCGGGCGACGGAAGCGGAAAATTCTTCGACGACACAGAATATGGCCATGGCATGTGGTACACACAAGATGATCTGAAAGAAATCGTAGCCTATGCCAAGGAGCGTTACATTGAAATCCTTCCGGAAGTAGACTTCCCGGGGCACATGGTTGCCGCGGTTACCGCTTATCCGGAGCTGAGCTGCGATCCAAACAAGAAGTATTCAGTCCGTTTGGACAGCGGAGTTTCCGAAGACGTTCTGAATATTGGTAAAGACGAAGTGATCGACTTCCTGAAATGTATTTTGGACAACCTTGCCGGCATCTTCCCCTATCCGTATATCCACTTTGGTGGTGATGAATGCCCAACCACACAATGGAGCACCAATGCCGACTGTCTGCAACGCGTAAAAGATGAAGGCCTGGCCGGAGTACAAGAATTGCAGTCATGGTTGGTTGAAGAGTTAGGTGTTTATGTAAAGGAAAAACATAACAAGGACATTGTTGTATGGGATGAGCTGCTGTCACACTGGCACGAGACCAACACCGTGAAACCAGTGATTATGGCCTGGAACAGCATTGATAAAATGAAAGATGCAGCCAATAAAGGACTGAAGAGTATTGCAACTCCTCATTCTAACCTGTATCTGGACATGATGCAGGTTGGTCCCGGTCAAACAACAGTAGACGAACCATATTACGGAGGATGGAGTGAAACGAAAGTAGTATCTCTGGAAAGCGTATACAATCTGAATCCATTATCTCCTCTCACCGGCAACGAAGACTTTGCCATGGGAGTACAGGCAAACATGTGGACCGAAACCTGCAACGACAGCATCGAACTGGAATATCAGTTGCTCCCTCGTCTGCTGGCACTCTCTGAAATTGCCTGGTTGCCGAACAGCAGCAAGGATTGGACCAGCTTCTTGCGCCGTCTGCAGACTCACGCTGCCGTATTCGAACAGAAAGGCCTGAACTATGCCAAACATTATTTTACTCCTGAAGAACTGGACGAAAACGAACAAGCTCTGAAGGATGCAAAAGATATTCTGGATCAGGCTGTACGTGGTGGTGTAGGCTACCCTTCTGCCGATTTACATGATGCCCTGAATGCGGCATATGCCAAAGCTTCAGAAACAGCAGACGAAGCAAATATTACCGCATTGAAAGAAGCAACCGAGAACTACAAGAACGGTAAAATCCAGATGCCTCAAGCCGGAAAAATCTATCAACTGATTTCGGCGTCTACTTACTACAAGCAGCAGTATGCCGGTTCAAGCATGTATCAGGACGGAAACAACATCCGCATTCACTACACTCCGCAAACCGAACCGGAAGAGCTATGGTCTTTTGAAGAGAAAGACGGCAACTACATCATGGTAAACTATGGCTCCGGCAAACAAGTTCAGATGAATACCTTTAATGCCAATGCATCCCTAAGTATTGCCAACGGCACTCCGGTACGCATTGACAAGGCCACCATCGCCAACGGAACTTATACCTTTATTCCGGGCACTGTAACCATCTCGGCCGTAGCCGGCTATTCAGAAGCAGCCACCGGCGAGGTGAAGCGTCTTACCGGTACCGGAAGCGGGTACGTCATGGCCAAGAACGAGCCTAAACTGTGCAGCGCAAGTACCTGGTATCTGGTGGAAGTGACCGACTTCAGAAAGCAACTTGAAGGACTGGTTTACAAATGCAACCGTATTGCAGAAACTCCTTTAACCGGAGGATATGACGAACCGACCGAAGAAGCCATCAATTTCCTTAAGAATGATCTTATCGCTCCGGCACAGAACACTCTGAAAGGCGAGGAACTCATTTCAGAAGAGACCTACAAAGAATATGTGGCTCTTTACTACAAGTTCCTGGAAATGCCGAGAAAGAGTCTGCTCGACGGTATTTCTGAAGAATACTATTATCAGATTCAGAACGCACACTTTACCACTCATTATGCCTTTGCCAACGGAACCAATGTAGTGCCGAAAAATTTGGTTTCCGGCCAGGACGGTTTCCTGTGGTACTTCAAAAAGCAGGATGACGGCACTGTGATGGTCTACAGTAAAACGACCAATAATCCGGCCTACATCAGTTCATCTGCAGAAGGACAAACCGTAAAGGTGAACAGCAGTACAAGCGGTACCAAGAAATGGACTTTGGAAGAGATCAGCACCGATCAGTCTAACAAGGGTATTGCCATCATCGAATCAACCGGTGAATTCAGTTGGTATACCAATCCAAGCGCATTTAACACCGTCATTCTGAAGCCGAAAACCTGGGGTGCTTCTATCTGGAACCTGATCAAAACAGACGAAAAGGTTGTCACTACAGATATTGATTAGATTGAAGCTGTCTCAGAGAATGACCATGTGTTCTATGACCTGACCGGACGACGTGTTTCACAGCCGAAACACGGCATCTACATTCAGCAGGGCAAGAAGGTAGTTATCAAATAATTCATCCTTTGATTCATATTAAGAAACAGGAACATGTATCCGGACAAGGCTGCATGTTCCTGTTTCTTTTTCTCCATAATCAAAACGACAATGCCGGATATACAAAAAAATCATCGGGACCGTTTTCTAAAAACATGATGACCATTTGTTTTGTTCGTCGGGACCATTTTTTTGACCAATATTTTCAACACAGGGTGATTTCTATCTCGCTTTTTTTTCGTATTTTTGTAGCAAATGTTTATAAACCACAGATTTAAGGAGTACTCATGAGCAAAGATACGACAGAAATAGAAGAACATTCTGACTATAAACCCGCAGCCAAGGACGACGAAAACGTAAAGCATCACCTGAGCGGCATGTACCAGAACTGGTTTCTGGACTATGCCTCGTATGTGATTCTGGAGCGTGCCGTGCCGCATATCATCGACGGCTTCAAACCGGTGCAGCGCCGTATTCTGCACTCCATGAAGCGCATGGACGACGGACGCTACAACAAAGTGGCCAACATTGTGGGACACACCATGCAGTTTCATCCGCATGGCGACGCTTCCATCGGCGATGCCCTGGTGCAGCTCGGACAAAAGGATTTGCTCATCGACTGTCAGGGAAACTGGGGTAATATCCTTACCGGCGACTCTGCCGCGGCTCCCCGTTATATCGAAGCACGCCTTTCCAAATTTGCTCTGGATGTGGTGTTCAATCCCAAGACTACAGAATGGAAACTTTCTTACGACGGACGCAACAAGGAGCCGATCACGCTTCCTGTAAAATTCCCTTTGCTTTTGGCTCAGGGAGTGGAAGGCATCGCCGTAGGCCTGTCGTCCAAGATTCTGCCGCACAACCTGAATGAGATCTGTGACGCCGCCGTAAGTTATCTCCACGGCGAGGAGTTCCAGCTCTACCCCGATTTCCAGACCGGCGGCAGCATTGATGTGAGCAAATACAACGACGGACAGCGTGGCGGTGTGGTAAAGGTACGTGCCAAAATCAACAAGATTGACAACAAGACGCTGGCCATCACCGAAATCCCTTACGGTAAGACCACCACATCGCTTATCGACTCCATCCTGAAAGCTATCGAAAAGGGAAAGATCAAGGTGCGCAAAGTGGAGGACAATACAGCGGCAGAAGTGGAAATCCTGGTACATCTCACTCCGGGCGTCAGCTCAGACAAGACACTGGACGCACTGTATGCCTTTACCGACTGCGAGGTAAGCATCTCGCCCAACTGTTGCGTCATCGAGAACCAGAAGCCTTGCTTCCTGAGTGTGAGCGAAGTGCTCAAGCGTTCGGTCGACAACACCAAGGAACTGATCCGTAAGGAACTGCTCATCAAGCGGGGTGAACTGACCGAAAGTCTGCATTTTGCCTCGCTCGAAAAGATTTTCATTGAAGAGCGTATCTATAAGGACCGCCAGTTTGAACAGGCCAAAGATATGGATGCCGCCTGCGAACATATTGACGAACGACTCACTCCGTTCTATCCCAAAATGATCCGTGAGGTGACCAAAGAAGACATTCTGCGCCTGATGGAAATCAAGATGGCACGCATCCTCAAGTTCAACAAAGACAAGGCCGACCAGGCTATTGCCCGCATGCAGGAGGAGATTGCCACAATAGACCGTGACTTGAATAATCTGACGGAAGTAACTGCCAACTGGTTCCGCTTTCTGAAAGAAAAATACGGCGCGGCACATCAGCGTCGCACAGAACTGCGCAACTTCGACACGATTGTTGCCGCCAAGGTGGTAGAGGCCAACGAAAAACTGTATATCAACCGTGAGGACGGCTTTATCGGCACCTCTCTGAAGAAGGACGAATTCGTGGCCAACTGCTCGGACATCGACGACGTGATTCTGTTCTACCGCGACGGAACTTACAAGATAATCCGCAACAGCGAAAAGGTCTTTGTGGGCGAAACGGAGAAGAGCAAGAAGGAAAAGCGGAAAGCCGAAATCATTCATGTGGCCATCTTCAAGAAGAACGACAAGCGCACCATCTATAATGTGGTATATCGCGACGGTAAGAACGGAAGTTTCTACATCAAGCGTTTCTACATTACCTCGGCCACACGCGACCGTGAATACGACATTACCCAAGGCAAGCCGGGTTCACGTATAGCCTACTTCACCGCCAACCCGAACGGAGAGGCCGAAGTCATCAAGGTGACACTCAAACCCGTACCGAAGCTGAAGAAAATATTCTTTGACCGCGATTTCAGCGAAATCAACATCAAGGGAAAACAGAGTATCGGAAACCTGCTGACAAAGCTGGAGGTGCAACGCATCGGACTGAAGAGCCGAGGCGGCTCGACCTTAGGCGGACGCAAGGTATGGTTCGACCACGATGTGAACCGGTTGAACTATGACGAACGCGGCGACTATTTGGGCGAGTTCATGAGCGATGACCAGATTCTGGTTATTCTGGACAACGGACAGTTCTACACCACGAACTTCGATGTGAACAATCACTACGAACAGAATATCATGCGCATCGAGAAATTTGCGCCCGAAAAGGTGTGGTGCGCCTGTCTGTTTGATGCCGACCAGCAGGGCATGCCTTATATCAAACGGTTTACCTTTGAGTCATCGGCCAAGCCTATCAGCTATTTGGGCGAGAACAAAAACACACGACTCATTCTGCTGACGGATTCACCGGCTCCGCAACTGAAGGTTACGTTGGGCGGAAACGACCAGTTCCGTGACCCGATTCTGGTAGATGCCAACGAATTTATCGGACTGAAAAGCTACAAGGCCAAAGGCAAGCGCATCACGACATGGACCATCGACCATATCGAAGAACTGCCCTCGGAAGTACCGCCGGCAGAACCGGAAACAAACAATGAGGAAGAAACAGTCGCTGATGACAACCCAACTGCCGGATTGCCTCTATTCGATCTTTCTGAAACAGAAAACAATGATTCCAACGAAGAACAAAATAATTAAACCTACAGTCCTCAAGGCACTTTGTCTTTGGGGACTGTTGCTCTTTGTCCTGCCGGTAAGTGCACAGGACGACATCAACCGCTATACCACACACAGCACACTGTTCGGTATCGGCCATCTGAATCAGATGGACACTTACCTGTCGCCTTTTGAATACGAAGGGCTGCAGGGAAATATCGTGCATGAAAAATTCCGCCCCACACATTGGCTCGACGGGCGTATCATCACGCAACAGAAAACCGAAGGCCATGTGGGGCTGTCCAAAAATCCCGCACAAAGTGCCAGTGCCCTGTCGGGCTCTCTGTCCTATAAAATCGGCTGGCACTATTCCTGGATTTTTGCTTCTTCCCTGAAGCTCTTTGCCGGAGGAGGAGTCCAAGTCATGGCCGGAGGCGTATATAACACACGAAACGGCAACAATCCGGCGCAAGCACAGGCACGAACCGGACTTTACGCCTCGGGCATTGCCGCCTATCCCTTCCACATACGGAAACAGCCGTTTCAGTTACGCTATCAGATTGATATTCCTTTCTGCGGGATGATGTTCTCGCCCAATTACAACCAGTCGTACTACGAAATCTTTTCATTAGGCAATTATGACCATAACATCCGTTTTATCCATCCCGGAAACGCGCCGATCTTCTATCAGGCATTGACTCTGGATTTTCCCATCAAAGGATTTACGTTCCGCATAGGATACGGATGCGATATTGAGCAAAGCCGGGTAAACGGAATCAAAAGTCACTCCTATCGTCATTCTTTCCTGATTGGCTACGTAAAGGATTTCTATTTTCTGAAAAGAAAAGAAAACCGGCACCAGTCTCTTCCTAACTTCTAATTACGCTTATGAAACTCAGAAATATCCTATCCAACCGAATTCTTCTGCCGCTCCTGATTCTCATGCTCGGCAGCGGTTGTGTGCGTGAAGACGAATACCAGAATGATTTTGCAGGAAACTTTGATGCACTCTGGAAATGTCTGGACCGGAACTACTGCTTCTTTGATTATAAAAAAGAAGTGTATGGTCTGGACTGGGATTCCGTCTATGCCGCATACCGTCCACGCATCAGCAATCAGATGACGCAGCAACAATTCTTTGAAGTGTGCTGCGATATGCTGAGCGAACTGAAAGACGGCCATGTAAACCTCTACAGCAGCGGTGACGTGGGACGTAACTGGAGCTGGCGCGAAGACTATCCGGCAAACTTCAACGACAGTGTGCATCAGCTTTATCTGGGGACGGACTACAAAATCGCCTCGGGACTGAAATATCGGATTCTGGAAGACAACATAGCTTACGTATATTACGAAAGTTTCAGTTCGGCCATAGGCGACGGTAACATCACCGCCATGATGAATGAACTGAAAACCTGTAACGGCATGATTTTAGATGTACGCAACAACAGTGGCGGAAACCTGACTTATGCCACTAAGCTGGCCAGTTATTTTACAAACGAAAAAAGACTCGTAGGCTACATCGCGCACAAAACCGGACCGGGACATTCTGACTTTTCAACACCCGAAGCCGAATACATCGAACCGGCAAACGGACTGAGATGGCAGAAGCCGGTTGTAGTACTGACGAACCGTTCCTGCTACAGTTCTACAAATACCTTCGTACGCAACATAAAAGTATGCCCTCAGGCCACTATTATGGGCGACCGCACCGGGGGCGGATCGGGAATGCCCTTCACCTCGGAAATGCCTAACGGATGGTTGGTGCGCTTTTCGGCCTGCCCTATGTATGACGCGGAAATGCACCAGATTGAGTTTGGAATAGAGCCGGATATCGAGGTCAGCATGAAAGCAGAAGACCTGAAACGCAACAAGGATACGCTCATCGAAACAGCCCGCAGTTTTTTGTCACAAAAGTTTGCAGAATAAAAAAAAAGCGCTACCTTTGTGTTACAATCCTGCGCCTGTGGTGAAATTGGTAGACACGCCAGACTTAGGATCTGGTGCTTTGCGGCGTGTAGGTTCGAGTCCTATCAGGCGCACCAAAACAAAGAGAGCCATATCTGAATGATATGGCTCTCTTTGTTTTTATTATTGAGGAATAATTATTTATTACTTCTATTGTACTTAAATCTTTACAAGAAATCAATGTAACAAAATCTTGCGCTTATTCTGGATATAAATGCCTCTCTTAGGATTTACTACCTGACTTCCTCCAAGATCATAAATCTTATTATTCTGAACAGTCTTACTATCTATATTTTGAATACCAGTATTGAGATCTGCCTTATAGATTACATCCACAGACAGATTTTCTGTAATACTATCCAGTTTCTCCGAAGCCACACTCATTTTCTGGAACGAGTAATCCTCAATATCGGGTACAATCGGAATATATCCAAAACCGGCTCTGATAAAAGTGGATGTTGATGCCTTCAGCTGTTTCTGTTCGGAATCTACATAATTGACAGTTACTTTATAAAGCAGATAAGGAACAAAATCATAAACCAGATAAGGATGAGGATCTGACCAACCTGTCATGGAACCAACATTTCCATTCCAAAATACACCATTCTGGTCTTTTACATGCCACACTCCATTGTCATAAGCAAATGAAAAAATGCCGGCATCGTCAGTCATTTGAATTAGACCACCCTTATTTAAGGCCGGCATGCTTTTTCCTGCTCCATTATGAACTTTATATCCATTTTCAGAGGCTTCCAGGGTCCATACGTAGTTCGGCAAGCCACAAATTTTCCCATCCGTAGTCATAATAGCTTCGTCTGCATCCACATTAAGGAAGCCGGAACGTTTATCGACAGTTGTTGCATCATAGAAAACATACTGACCGCCATCTTTCACTTCCGCAACCGGTTCACCTAATTCCCAAAAACCGATATAAGCATCTGTTTCATAGATCATATGAACAACAGTATCCTGCTGTATCACAAAAGAAGTCATTTCTCCTAAATCTGATTCCCTAAAGGTATAAAAATCCAGTTTAGGCTCTTGAACATTAACCAAACTATAATAAGGATAAGTTGATACCTGCTCCTTTATCTTATGACCGTACTGATCACTGCAAATCAAGGTAACATCGCAATTTTGACGCTCATAGTAAACGCGTACTACTTTATTTTCAGCCAATGGCCCGTCATTGCCTGCAATATCATCTTGTTCAAAACGGACAAACTCCCAGTTTTTAATCTGAGGAGCAACAAAGGTATAATTACTGTCTACAGGTACAGACTGATAGCAAGTCTGAAAAACTTTGTCTGTTGAATCACAACACAAATAAGTTACCTGACAAACCTGATCAATATTCCACGCATTTCCTTGTGCCCGCACTCCATCCACATACACTTTTCCAGCGTCTTTTGCTGATAATTTGGAAATAGGGAAAAGCGCCTTATCCCCTTCTGCGCAAATTTTAAAGTCTTTGGTTGTCCAGTCAAAAAGAATCTTATATTCGGCTTTTTCTGAAGAAACCGCCAAAGGAGAAGTTGTTCCTGAGATATATTTTAAAGAGTTCAGATTCTTTAAAGAAAAAGAATTTTCTGTTTCGGAAGCTTTAGAAATGACCCAAACATCCTTCCCCCATGAATTATCGGAAGTTCCCAAAAAGTCTGAATCATCATCAATTAAAATGATGTTTTTTTCAATGGCATTGGTAATTTTTATCTGTTGTCCTTCTTCGGGCATCCCTAAAGATGTCTGAAAAGCCTCTATGGCAGCAGTTAGTTCAAGAACATATTGGTCTTTTTGTGCATCGTCATTAGGAATCTCTTGCTGCAGCAAAGCAGTTAAATGTTCTCCTGCAGAAGCACTGAATTTTCCGATTTGTGTTTGATCTGCATAATACGAAGCATCTTTCAACAGAGTTTCTGCTTGTCCGCGCAAGTTATTTATGTCCTCGTTTATCCCACGGTTTTGTAAGACAAAGCTCCACAAACCTGCTTTTGAATCTGCCGGGTTTTCATAAACATTGATGGACATATGCTGACCGCTTTTGGATAAATTCATCCATTTATTCGTATAACGGTCACTCCGGATGCTATAGTAATAATTCCCATCCTGCTGGCCATAGTATTGGGCATCACTTAAAATGAAATTATAATGTACCTCATCAGGATCATAAGTCCAGCGTCCAGAAGTAGTTGCTGCCGTTGCATCCGGATTAACAGAACCATTCGGTAATGCTTGAGACACTATGGCATATTTTCCAGGTTCTGTGGGCGATTCCTTAACCGCCCACAGTTGATACTTATTTTCTTCATCCGATTCCGCCACCGGATCGGCACTCCATAACATATTGACTTCTCCGAATCCGCTTGTTACCGGTTCACTCCCTTCGTGCAGCAAAGACATGCATCGCCCGGTACGTTCATCTGTTGCCAGCGTCATCAACCGATACCAATACATCTGACCGTCAGTAGAAGCGTCAGGCATCACCATATCCTGCTGCGATGCCTTGAGATAATGACGTCCGTATTCGTAATCACGATAATTGAACAACACGGTGTCCTGCTGCATACGCTGACGGAAATCATCAAAGTTTTTCTTTGAAGCGGGTGACCATCCGCTTTCAGCGACAGCCATCAGGCGCGGGAAAGCCATATATTCCAAATGTTTTTCGGCTGAAATGTATTCCGTCCACATGCATGCTTGCACACCTTTATAGAAATGTAACTTATCTGCAGAAACATTGTTTGCCGGAGCATAGTTGTAAACCGCTTTAAGAGTTTCACTACCATTTCCAGGACCGGTAGGTTCTGTCGGATCTGCGCTTTGTTTTCGGTTTATATAGTAGGTTGGCTGCGGCGCTAAGATATTGCTCAATCCTAAAGAATATGCTTTCTGTGCGGCAGCCTCAGCACCGGTCCAGCAAACAATATCTGCCCCCGTGCTTTTAATCATATTCACATCAGATCCTGCTGCAGTTATCGTTTCATTCCATGCCATGAGTTTATAGCCTCTGGTTGCTACAAAGTCAGCCATCTCTTTTGTAAAATAACTCTGTAAGGCTCTGACATGAGAGAAATTCATCTTCTTCATAAAAGCCATACATTCCTCGTTGCGCTCCCAGTGGCTGGCATCACATTCATCACCACCGATATGAATGTAAGGATAAGGGAAGAGATCCATGATCTCACTCAAAATGTCCTTGGCAAACTGCAAGGTCTTTGGATTGGCCACATTCGGAATGGTGGGCGTGTGACTTTCATCTGATATTACCGGATGCCGCACATTAGGCTCACAACTGAATTCCGGATAAGCAGCCATAGCCGCTCCGAAATGACCAGGCATATCAATTTCGGGAATAATATCTATATGAAGTTTCTCAGCATAAGCTACCAGTTCACGAATCTGGTCTTTAGTGTAATAATACGGTCCGTAAGGTTTGTAGGTATGAATTCGCTTACCCGATCCTCCAAAGTCTGTGCTATAAGAATCATCACGGATACTGCCTGTCGTATTCAAACGAGGATATTTGGTTATCTCCACACGGAATCCTTGATCATCCGAAAGATGCAGATGCAGCTTGTTCATCTTGTAGCAAGCCATCATGTCCATAACCCGTTTTACCTCATCCACATCAAAGAAATGCCGGGCAACATCCAGCATAAAACCGCGATAACCAAACCGTGGTTCATCGGTTATCTGTACTAAAGGCAGAGTGTAGGAAGTTACCGCCGGATCTTTTACTCCAGCCATTACATTAGGCGGAAGCATCTTCTTAAGGGTTTGGAAAGCATAAAAGAAACCATCGGTACAAGACGCTTCTACCAGAATGCCGGAATCAGTAACTCTTAAGATATATCCCTCGGAGTTCTGAATCTCCGGATTCAACCGGACCTGCAACAGGGCATTGGCACCTCCGGTTGTTTTAGAAACCGAAATACCAGAGGATTCTCCAAGAACTTCTATAAACTGATCAATCTCTTCAATTACAGAATCTCCCAACTGATAAATATTTGCTTCGAATTTTGAAGGCAAGGTCAATACCCCTTCCTGAACCTGTATATCTTTCGGAAGCGGAGTCAGATTGACGGTTTGGGACCACACATCCAAAGCACTGCATGCAGCAATACCAAACAAGCAAAAACGAATTGATTTAATAATGCCCGGCCCATTTATAAATGAGCCGACCATTCTTTTTACATTATTCCACATTATTTTTAGGTATTAGTATTTTTATAATTGGCTTACAAAAATAATAAATGCAGGTTCTAAGCACAAATAAAGTCTAATCGGATTTTTTAAAACTCTCAAAAAATAAAAAAAGAGATTTTGTATTGTATATATCAGAAAAAATGCTTATCTTCGCAAACGCAAAAAGCAAATAGGATGATTCGCTAGCTCAGCAGGTAGAGCACAACACTTTTAATGTTGGGGTCTTGGGT
>CAJMQV010000043.1 GCA_905215575.1 uncultured bacterium
TATATGTCAATTCTTTAGGATATCATTTTACGGCGAGCTGGATGACAGCCTGTGTGGTAGCATCGGCTTCAGGAACTTGGGCAGGTTGAGGTTTCGAGACAGGGGGAGCCTCTTTTGCGTTTGCATTGGTATAATTCACAAGCAACTTGCCTAATCCGATGATGATATACAGGATCAGAAATACAGTTGCCATGCCCACAACCATCAGTTGCAGGGCCAGATAAATGTTTTCCGTGTTCATAAGCTTTGTTTTTTTATGGTATTGTTTGTAAGATCGATTTGGAAAACCGGTCATGCGAATATAAGCATTTTTTTCTGGATGAACTTGGTTTCGCATGGCTTTTTTGACGAACCGTTAGGCTTTATTCACGTCTGGCTTCTATACGTATTCCGGCACCGTTACAGTCGGCTCCCATCGGTGGGTTTTCTTTGGTGATTTCCAGCGTAACGGCTTCTACTTCGGGATAAGTACGGAAGATGTGTTCCAGAATTCGTCCTCCTACGTGCTCTATGAGTTTGGATGGGATTTCCATTTCCGAGCGCACAATGTCGAACAGATCGGCATAGCTGACTGTGTCGGTCAGTTCATCGGTTTGCAGGGCATGTGTGAAGTCGACGGTTGCCTCCAGATCGACGAAAAAGTGAGTACCTGTATATCTTTCCTGCTCCAGCACACCGTGATGGGCAAAGAAGCGCGCGTTGCGGATAAATATTTTGGTCTGATTGATTTTCATATCTGTCTTCAAGTTTATGGTTATAAAAAACGCATCTTTGCCCGATACCACCTTAGGAAGCGGCTCCGGCAAAGATGCGGTATTCAGTTCATTTTAATGATTTCAATGTGTTTCGCTTGCAGACTATCCGCAGCGTGATGTGCCGCAGTGTTTGCAGATGAGGCAACCCTCCTGATAGATCAAAGACTCGTGGCCGCAGTTAGGACATTTCTGTCCTTTGGCTTCTGTTCCGTCTGTGATGTATTTCTTCAGGGCGCGTTCCACACCGTTCTTCCAGGTGTTGATGCTTTCGCTTTCCAGTTGCAGAGAACCTACCAGACGGATGACATGCTCCAAAGGCATACGGTAACGCAGCACACCGGAAATCAGCTTGGCATAGTTCCAATATTCTTTATTGAACTTTTCAGAAAGTCCTTCAACGGTAGTCTTGTAACCTTTCTTGTTTTCGAACTGGAAGTCATAGCGTTTGGTACCGTCTTCGCATACATTCTTGATGATGCGTCCTTTAGTGACGCTCTTAGGCAATACGATACCCTCGTCGTCGTCCTGAAGTCCGGTAAAGATTTCATAAGGCTGACCGTCGAGCAGTCCGATGAAGGCCACCCACTTCTCCTTATTGTTCTGGAAGCGGACAACGTCACATTCCAAAGATTTCGGGCGTACTTCCGTAACGGTCGGATGCTCGAATATTTTCGGTTGCTCCGATTTGTCGCTTTTCTTCTTGACCGAAATCATCACTCCCGCACGGGAACCGTCGCGATAGATGGTACATCCCTTGCAACCGGAACGCCATGCTTCTACGTAGAGGCGGTTCACCAATGCCTCGTCTACATGGTTCGGCAGGTTTACGGTAACACTGATAGAGTGGTCAACCCACTTCTGGATAGCGCCCTGCATCTGAACTTTCATCAGCCAGTCTACATCGTTGGCTGTTGCTTTATAGTAAGGAGATTTGGCTACCAGTTCGTCAATTTCCTCTTGGGTATATTTTTTCTGGGTGTCGTAACCGTTCACTTCCATCCAGGTCATGAACTTGTGATGGTATACGATATATTCCTCAAAAGCGTCTCCGGTTTCGTCCACAAAGTCAATGTGTACTTCCGGATCGTTAGGATTTACTTTTCTGCGGCGCTTGTAGATCGGCATGAATACCGGTTCGATACCCGAAGTGGTCTGGGTCATCAGACTGGTGGTACCGGTCGGCGCAATTGTCAGACAGGCAATGTTACGACGACCATATTTGGCCATGTCGTTATACAGATCCATGTCTGCTTCCTTGATACGGTTGATGAACGGATTGTTCTTCTCGCGTTCGGCGCTGTAAACAGGGAATGCTCCGCGCTCTTTCGCCATCTGAACAGATGAGCGGTATGCCTCCAAAGCTACGGTTTTGTGTACCTGTACGGAGAAGTCGGTTGCTTCCTGGGTTCCGTAGCGTAAGTTCAAGGCTGCGAGCATATCACCTTCGGCGGTAATACCCACACCGGTGCGACGGCCCATGCCACTCTTCTTGTAGATTTTCTCCCACAGATGCTTTTCTGTTCCTTTCACTTCGTCTGATTCCGGATCAGACTCAATCTTTTGCTGAATGGCCTCGATCTTCTCCAATTCCAGATCAATGATGTCGTCCATGATGCGCTGTGCGGTTGCCACGTGCTTCTTGAACAGCTCAAAGTCGAAATAGGCATCCGGAGTAAACGGATTGACTACGTATGAATATAAGTTGATGGCCAACAGACGGCAGCTGTCGTATGGACAAAGAGGAATCTCACCGCAAGGGTTGGTACTTACTGTGCGGAATCCTAAATCGGCATAACAGTCTGGCACAGATTCACGCAGGATGGTGTCCCAGAACAATACACCCGGTTCAGCTGATTTCCAGGCATTGTGTACAATCTTTTCCCATAAAGCCTTGGCCTGGATTTCTTTGTGATACAATGGCTGGTCAGAATCAATAGGGAATTGCTGGATGTAAGGCTGATCGTTTGTAGCCGCTTCCATAAAAGCGTCGTCCAGTTTTACGGAGATATTGGCTCCCGTAACCTTGCCTTCTGTCATCTTCGCATCAATGAACGCTTCTGCATCCGGATGTTTGATACTTACTGACAACATCAGGGCTCCGCGGCGTCCATCCTGAGCAACCTCGCGGGTGGAGTTGCTGTAACGCTCCATGAACGGAACCAGACCGGTAGAAGTAAGAGCTGAATTCTTTACCGGAGATCCTTTCGGACGGATGTGTGACAAGTCGTGGCCTACGCCGCCTCGTCTTTTCATCAGTTGCACCTGTTCTTCATCAATGCGGATGATGCCACCGTAAGAGTCGGCTTTTCCTTCCAAACCGATAACAAAGCAGTTTGATAAAGAGGCAATCTGATAGTCATTTCCAATACCGGTCATCGGACTTCCTGCCGGTACGATATACTTGAAATGATCCAAGAGATCGAAAATTTCACGAGCTTTCAGATTGTTGGGATACTTAGCTTCGATACGGGCAATCTCATTGGCCAATCGCCAATGCATGTCCGTAGGAGTCTGCTCATAGATATTGCCATAAGAATCCTTCATGGCATATTTGTTCACCCATACTCTTGCGGCCAGTTCGTCACCCTTGAAGTATTTCAAGGTTGCCTCAAAAGCTTCATCATAGGTAAAAGTCTGTTTTTCCACGTCTTGTATTTTTATATTATTTTTGCATTTGTTCTCTCTATCGTTGTATAAGCGTGAGAGATAGGTAGAATTGTTTTCCAAAAGCTCTGCAAAGCTACATATGTTTTCTCATATATCAAAATAAAAAGTGGTTAAAAAACGGTTTCTTTCTTTGATAGTTATCCGTTTTTGTTTTATAAGTATTTGATTATTAGTAAAATGAAGTTTTATTTACATCAAAAAGTTATCCAAAAAGTAAATTCGTTTGCTTAAATGAGTGATTCATTGCAATTTTTTCGTATCTTTGTTGGAACAACATTAAAAATAAAATAATTATGGATTTCCTGACCCAAAGACGTTCTATTCGTCGCTATAAAACAGACGATATTTCGGATGAATTGTTAAATAGTCTTTTGTATAAAGCTGAGCGGACTCAGACAATGGGAAATATGCAGCTGTATAGTGTTGTGGTAACCCGTTCTCCGGAAATGAAGGCTACTTTGGCCCCTGTTCACTTTAATCAGCCTATGGTAACCGGAGCTCCTGTGGTACTTACTTTCTGCGCAGATTTCAACCGTACGGTGAAATGGTGTTCTTATCGCGATGCACAAAGCGGCTATGACAATCTGTTGTCGTTGATGAACGCAGTGAGTGATACTTTGCTTTATACCCAGACTTTTTCTTGTTTGGCAGAAGAGGCCGGTTTAGGGCTTTGTTATTTGGGTACAACTTTATATAATGCCGGCCAGATTATTGATATTCTGAAGTTGCCGAAATTGGTTCTTCCGGTGGCTACGCTTACTGTGGGATATCCGGATGAGTGTCCTCCGCAGACCGATCGCTTGCCTTTGGAGGCATTGGTTCATCGGGAGGTTTATCAGGATTACACAGAACAGTCTATCAATGAGTTTTATCTGCCAAAAGAGAACTTGCCCGAGAATCTGGAATTTGTGAAAGTGAATCAGAAGAAGACTTTGGCACAGGTATTTGCCGAAGTACGTTATAATAAGGCAGACAATGAGGCAATCAGTGATGTCTTGATGGAAACCCTCAAGAAACAAGGTTTTCTGAAATAAGTCGTTTGTACGGTATTTATAAAAAATATAATAGAGTCATATCAATTGCTCAAGAGAGGTTGATATGACTCTATTATTATGTTTGTCTTATTTGTTCTTCTTATTTACTGCTTTGCAACAGTTTTTCAATCTCTTCTACTTTGCTTTTGAAGTTCTTGTCCACATGAATGCGGTCGGCTACCAGATTGCAGGAGTGCAATACAGTGGCGTGATTTCTCTTGCCGATCAGGGCACCGATTTTTGACGAAGACAAGTCGGTATGTTTCTGTGCCAGATACATGGCGATTTGTCTTACCTGTACCACATTCTGCTTGCGACTCTTGGTGAAGATTTCGCTTTGGTTCATTTTGAAGTAGCCGCAGACATTCTCCAATATCAAATCTACGGTAATCGGCTTTTTCTCGAATTTTACAGCCCGTTTTACGATTTGCTCGGTCAGATTCATGTCCACTTCGCGGTTATAGACCACAGAGTAAGCCATCAGAGAGTTGATGATACCTTCCAGATCACGTACGCTTTCGTTTACGTTTTCTGCGATAAAGTCAATCACTTCTTCCGGAATAGACAAACCGTCGCGATGGATCTTGCTTTTCAGAATATCCTTTCGCAGTTCTTTGTTTGGCTTTTCCAGTTCGGCCACCAATCCCCATTTGAAACGGGTGAGCAGACGCTCTTCCATACCTTGAAGGGCCACAGGCGGTCGGTCGGATGTCAGGATCAACTGGCGTCCGTTCTGGTGAAGATGGTTGAAGATATGGAAAAAAGTATTCTGAGTTTTGGTCAGGCTGGCAAACTCCTGTACATCGTCAATAATCAGCACATCAATTGTCTGATAGAAATTGATGAAATCGTTGACGGTATTTTTACGTACAGAGTCGGTATATTGCACCTGGAACAGATGTGCGGACAGGTACAATACTCGTTTTTGCGGATAGAGTTCCTTGATTTTTGTACCAATCGCATTGACCAAATGTGTTTTACCCACACCCGAAGCGCCGTAAAGAAACAGCGGATTGAATGTGGTCTGTTTGGGATGTTCTGCAATGGCCTGTCCCACCGAACGCGGCAGCTTATTGCTGATACCTTCGATGAAATTCTCAAAATTGTAATTCGGATTCAATTGTGGGTCCAGATCCTGAGGGAGGGCAGCCTGCATCGGATTCGGTGCTTTATTGCCGTTTGTAATGGGGCGCCCTGCTGGTACGGATACGGGACGGGTTGTCGCTTCCAGATCAACAGTGAGATTGTTGGTCTTGTCAGCTTCAACACGATACATTAATTTGACTCCCTCACCAAAGACTCTATGCAGTACAGTGTGAAGAAGTTTAACGTAATGTTCTTCCAAATATTCATAGACAAAGGAACTTGGTACCTGAATGGTCAGAGTCTTATCCTCGTAACTCAAACAGGTAATCGGTGTAAACCAGGTTCTAAACTGGTTTTCATTTACATTGTCGTGAATAATTTGAAGACAACGTTCCCATTGCGTTTGAAGAGAACTAGTCATTCAATTAAGTTCTTGCTTTTAAAATTCTACTATCATTCAATACTTATACACTACAAAGGTCGGAATATTCTCTGAATTTACCAAATATATTTGCCTTAACGATTACTCTTTTTTTCTAAATGTCTTGTTTACAGAGCTTAGTTATACGTTAAAAAAAATAATCTGTTTTTCGGGGGAAAATAAAAAAAGACGCATGGTCTTGTCGGATGACCATGCGTCTGCTGTTTCTTGGTTTTATTTGTCTTTTCTTCCAAAAATGGAGAAGTGGACGTAGCGTTTTGGATGTGCTTTCAGATCTCTCAGCAAGCTGTCTGCACTACCGATGGTGGTGTTGATATTGCCATAGAGAGTAGTGTCGTTCAGCAACAGGCCGATGCTGTTGTCCGTACGGTTCAGTTTCTCTGTAGCCAGCTGCAGATTGTTCATGGTGGTATCCACCTTTGTCAGGGTACCTTCCAGATCAAGCGCGTTCACCTTGTCGGTAAGTTGGATGACATGATCGCCTACTGCCGTGAATTTCTGAGTCATGCCCGGAATGTCATTCCGGATTACCTTATTCAGATCCATTGTGGTTTTGTTCAGATTGGCTGTCAACTGGTTGGTATTGGCCAGAATTTTGGCGATGTTTGGATCTGAAACGATACGGTTCAGAGTAGAAACCAATGAGTCTACTGTGTTCAGGGTTTTCTCCACTTTTGGAATCATGGTTGCCGCCTTACTCATCAGATCCGCGTTTTCTGTTCCGATAATCGTATCACCCGGTTCGAACCGTTCTCTCGGGTTATTGGCCAGCAGCAGATTCAGGTTGCATCCGCCCAGCATTTCAGTAACCAGTTCGGCTGAACTTCCCTTAGGGATTCTCATTTGGTCATCCACCTGAATTTCAACGATGACATGGCCGTTTTGATTGTAGTTATAGAAGATTTCACGTACAATACCTATATTGTATCCGTCTGCATACACCGGGCTTGATTTGGCCAATCCTTTTACATTGCTGAATTCAATGTAGTAGAAATTGCTGGACTTGAACAGGTTGATCCCTTTCAGAAAGTTGATTCCCAAAAAGAGCAGGGCCAAGGCTACAATTCCGGCAATTCCGATCTTTACTTCTTTTGTTAGATTTTTCATACTTCGTATTTTAATTTCTTTTTATTTTCAGTGCTTCTCCCAAAGGGATTTTCTTGTCATTTCGGAACGCGATGATAAAGGCATCCGGGAATTTCTCTTTAATCTCTTCTTTGATCTTTACGGTTTCTTTGTAGTCGGGTGTGTTGCCGTAAGTGTATTTATAAATATTGTCTTCCTTAAAGCTGTCTATCTCTTTCAGTCCTTTAAAGTGTGAGCTGTTTACGTGCAGCTGACGGGAACTGGTGAGTATTTGTACTTTAAACACGATTGTATCGTTTGTGTGACGTGGTTTTGCCACTGGAGTCTGAGAAGCCGGAGTTGCCGTTGTCTGCACGTCGGTTTTCAGACTTTGGGGTGCCGCCGGTACTTGTGCCGTATCCGGCTTTACGTCTTCTGTCACTGTCTTTTGTTTTGTTGCAGTATCCTCCGGGACGGGTATTGCAGCAGACTCGGTTACGATTTTCACCTCCTCGCTGGCTTTCTCCTTGTTATCGGGAGCCTTTAACGGACTTGTCACCTTTCTTTGTTTGTCTTTGTACTGCCGGAAGGCATTGTACAAGCTGGTGGCCAACTGGTTGATTCCCTGTGCAGAATTCAGATACCGCTCTTCGTCGGGAGTCGAGATATAGCCGAGTTCGACCAGTACGCTGGGCATTGTTGTGGCGCGCAGCACCAGAAATCCCGCCTGATGCACTCCGCGGTCTGCTCTTTTGGCCGTATTCTTGAATTCTTTCTGGATGTTCCGTGCCAGCGACACACTCTGTTCCATATATTTGTCCTGCATCAGTTCGAAAATGATATAGCTTTCGGCTGAGCGCGGATCAAATCCTTCGTAGCGTGTCTGATAGTCGTCCTCCACAAGAATTACGGAGTTTTCCCGTTTGGCCACATCCAGATTTTCCTGAGCGCGGGCCATACCCATGGTATAGGTTTCTGTGCCTCGGGCAATTTTCTTGCCGGGCATGGCGTTGGTGTGTATGGAAATGAACAGGTCGGCCTTTGCCTTGTTGGCTATTTGTGCGCGTCTGTCCAATGGAATGAACACATCATTTTTTCGGGTATAGAGCACACGGGTATCCGGACAATTGTTTTCAATCAGTTTTCCCAGCGCCAGGGCTACGGAGAGGTTGATGTTCTTCTCTCTGGAAATACGGCCAATGGCACCCGGGTCTTTTCCACCGTGTCCGGCATCCAGTACTACGGTAAAGCTTTTCGTAGCCGGAGCATTTTCTGCACGTGTCAGCACGGGCACAGAAAAGAGTGCTATGAAAATGATTATCAGTGAAAAGATATGTTTGCTCATTTTGCTTCTTTTCGTGCAAAAATAATAAGTTTTTTTGATATTTGGATTTTTTTTGTCGCTCAAATATCCTCGGGCGTCTAATATTATAGATAAATAACAGAAAGCTAAAAGAAACTCATTTTGTTGCTTTCGTGAGCGATGAGATGCTTTTTCCGTTCGTTTCCTCCCCGGTAATTACCGGGTTTTCCGTTCTTGTTTACAATACGGTGGCAGGGGATGATCAGATTGATCGGGTTTTTGCTGCATGCCGTTCCCACGGCGCGGCAAGCGTCCGGATGTCCGCTTTTTCGGGCCAGTTCCTGATAGCTTATGGTTTTGCCATAGGGCACTTGAGCCAGCGCCGTCCATACTTCCTTCTGAAAATCAGTGCCCCGAAGCAGGTATGGGATGGAGAACCGGGTAAGTTCTCTCCGAAAATAAGCTTGGATTTCCTTTTCGGTAAGTTTAAGTAAGGGCGTTTCCTGACAGATGCCTTCCATCGGGATTTTGCCCCAAAGAAGTTCCGTCAGCAGGTCGTTTTCTTCGCCGGCAGTCAGGAAACCCAACGGTGTTTCGATATAAAAATAATGTTTCATGATGATTTTCAGTTATCGGAATAAACGGGAAATAGCCTGTTCCGGTCTGGAAACAGGCTATTTGTATGTAGGAGTTTGTGTTATTCTTAAATCAAAGTCATTCCGGCTTCCTGGCATTCCTTTCTCATGGCTTCCGGCCAGATGCTTGACTGGGTTTCGCCCACGTGTGCCTTGTGCAGCAGTACCATGCACAGACGGCTCTGTCCGATACCGCCACCTACTGACAATGGCAGAGAACCTTCAAGCAGGCGCTTGTGGAAGTAAAGTTCTTTGCGGTCTTCCTTTCCGCTTTCCTTCAACTGTTTTTCCAGAGCCGCTTTGTCTACACGGATACCCATAGATGACAGTTCTACCGCACGGTTCAGTACCGGATACCAGATCATCAGGTCGCCATTCAATCCCGGAAGTCCGTTTTCGGCCATAGTAGAATAGTCGTCATAGTCCGGAGCGCGCAGGTCGTGTTCCTTGCCGTCGCCTAATTTGCAGCCGATACCGATGATGAATACTGCTCCATACTCTTTACAGATGGCGTTTTCACGCTCTTTTGGAGTTAGGTCCGGATATTTCTGGCGCAACTCTTCCGCGTGGATAAAGTGGATTTCTTCCGGAAGATAAGGCTTCAGTTGCGGATAAGTCTCGCAGATAAAAAACTCTGTGCGCAAAATGGCCGAGTAAATGCGATAAACGATTTTCTTCAGATATTTCAGGGTACGCTGTTCCGGAGTTACCACGCGCTCCCAATCCCATTGGTCTACGTACAGAGAGTGCAGGTTACCCATTTCTTCATCGGCACGCACGGCGTTCATGTCGGTAATGATACCATAACCCGGTTTGACATTGTATTCAGCCAGGGTTACACGTTTCCATTTGGCCAGTGAGTGTACCACTTCGGCTTTGGCATCCTGCATATCCTTAATCGGGAAGGTTACCGGACGCTCCACACCGTTCAGGTCATCGTTCATACCCAAGCCTTTGAGTACGAAAAGAGGAGCTGTCACGCGGCGCAGGCGCAACTCGGTAGAAATACTGCTGAGGAAAAAGTCCTTTATTTTTTTGATGGCCAGTTCTGTCTGTTGCAAATCCAGAACCGCTTTATAATTTTCAGGTTTTATCAGATAGCTCATTTTGCTTTGTTTTTTATATTATTGCTTTCTATTTGCGATGCAAAGATAAGAGAATTTCATTAAAATGACAAGAAATAAAAAGAAATAAATGTCTATATGATTATTATCATTTAGCCAAATTTGCAAATAACTATTGCAACATAAAATATTTTTGCTTATTTTTGCAAAGAAATAAGGCTCCGTAGCTTAGCTGTATAGAGCGTCAGATTCCGGTTCTGAAGGTCGAGGGTTAGAATCCCTCCGGAGTCACAAGGAAGGGAAGTGTCCATAAGGGCGCTTCCCTTTTTGTTTTTCTTCGTTACTTTCCGCTTTTCGTTTGTTTCGGTTTTCGTGTTCCCGTTATTTTACTTGCCCGTCAGTAATAGATTACCGAGCCGTCAGTAATTGATTGCTGACGGGCGGATAATTTAGGGAGAATATCTTCGGGATTAGGGAATGAGCTGTTGGGAGAGGGGCTGTTGGCTATGATTTCTTGATTGGAAATCTAAAAAATGCCATACAAATTTGGGATTGGCTGTCGGATTTTCTAATTTTACACATTAAATAATTGATTCTATAAATATATAATTAAAGTATTGATATGGAAATACTGGATCGTTTTTTGAAATACGTTCGTTTTGACACTCAATCGGACGAACAGTCGGGAGTTTGTCCCAGCACCGCCAAGCAGATGGTTTTTGCCGAATATCTCAAGAAAGAACTTGAAGAAATCGGTTTGGAAGAGATTACATTGGATGAGCACGGCTATTTGTTTGCTACCTTGCCGGCCAATACCGATGCCGATGTGCCGGTAGTGGGTTTCATTGCTCATATGGATACTTCGCCCGACTATTCCGGTAAGGATGTGAATCCACGCATTGTGTCGGCTTATGACGGTGGAGACATCGTGCTGTCGGAAGAATTGGGCATTGTTACTTCTCCCAAGAAATTCCCCGAACTGCTCAGCCATGTAGGCGAGGATCTGGTGGTGACCGACGGAACTACTCTGTTGGGGGCCGATGACAAGGCTGGTATTGCCGAAATCGTATCGGCTATGGTTTATCTGAAACAGCATCCGGAAATCAAGCACGGAAAAATCCGTGTGGGATTCAATCCTGACGAGGAAATCGGAATGGGTGCCCATCTGTTTGACGTGGAGAAGTTCGGTTGCGACTGGGCTTACACCATGGACGGCGGCGAAGTGGGTGAGCTGGAGTTTGAAAACTTCAATGCCGCTTCGGCTCATGTTACCGTGAAGGGATTGAACGTGCATCCCGGTTACGCCAAGAACAAGATGATCAATTCCAATTATATTGCCGCCGAGTTTGTGCGCAGCATGCCGTTGCTCGAAACTCCGGAGCAGACCGACGGCTACGAGGGCTTCTTCCATCTGCAGGAGATGCACGGCAAGGCGGAGAAGGCCACGATGGAGTATATCGTCCGGGACCACGACATGAAGCGGTTTCAGGAGCGCAAGGCCATGATGGACAAGGCCGCGGAGCAGATCAACCGCCGCTGGGGCGACGGCACCGCGGTGGTGGACACCCACGACCAGTACTACAATATGTACGAGGTGCTGAAGGACCACATGGAGATTCTGGAGCTGGCAGAGTCCGCCATGAAGGCCGCCGGCATTGAGCACCCCACCCATTCTCCCATCCGGGGCGGCACTGACGGCAGTGTGCTGACCTACAAGGGCCTGCTGTGCCCCAACCTGCCCAGCGCGGGCCACAACGCCCACGGCCGGTACGAGTATGCGCCGGTAGAGTCCCTGAAAACCGGCGTCAAGACCGTAAAGGCTCTGGTCTCTCCGGAGCTGGTGGAGACCATTATCGGAAAAAAAGAGGGGTGACATCATGTATCAGGAGCGAATCAGCCGCGTACTGGCCGCCATGGAACGGATGGGCCTGGAGCAGATGCTCGTGTCCGATCCGGACAGCATCTGGTATCTGACAGGGTACGATGTGTTCCCGTTTGAACGGCTGTACGCCTTTTACCTGCGGAAGGACGGACAGCACAAGTTATTTCTGAACAAACTGTTCCCGGTGCCGGAGGCACCCTATGAGCAGGTGTGGTTCTCCGACACGGACGACTATCTCGCCATTCTGGCAAATGCCGTGGACGGGGAAAAGGACATGGGCGTGGACAAGGACTGGCCCGCCCGGTTTCTGCTGCCCCTGATGGCCCACAATCCCAACTGCAAGTATGTGCTGGCCTCCGACTGCGTGGACGACGCCCGGGCCTGCAAGGACGCGGTGGAGCGGGACCTGATGCGGGAGGCCTCCCGCATCAACGACGTGGTGATGGAGCGGGCTGCCGCCTACATGAAAGAGGGCATGACCGAGCGGGAGGTGGCCGACTACATCGTGGCCCAGTACGCCGCCGAGGGCTGTGACTCCACTGCGTTCCTGCCCATCGTCTCCTACGGCGCCCACGCCGCGGACCCCCACCACGAGGCGGACCAGACCCGCCTGAAGGCTGGGGACTGCATCGTCATTGACATGGGCTGCCGGAAGAACCGCTACTGCTCCGACATGACCCGTACCGTGGCGGTGGGATCCGTGACGGATGAGATGCGCCAGGTCTACGACACGGTGCTGCAGGCCCAACTGGCGGGTATCGCAGCCGCCCGGGCCGGGGCCACTGGAAAGGCTGTGGACGGCGCCGCCCGGGACATCATCCGGCAGGCGGGCTACGGTCCCTGTTTCGGCCACAGCTTCGGCCACGGCGTGGGAGTGGAGATCCACGAGGGGCCCAACGCCACTCCCTCCAACGACAAGCCCCTGCCCGCCGGGGCGGTGATCTCTGCCGAGCCGGGCATCTACCTGCCCGGGAAGCTGGGTGTGCGGATTGAGGACGTGCTGTACCTCACACCGGAGGGCTGTCAAAACCTCACTCTGGCCCCCAAGGAGCTGGTCATTCTCTGACCCCGATTCAATCCCACGCAAGGAGGAAAAATCCCATGGCAAGCTATATCGGCGCAGACATTACAT
>CAJMQV010000044.1 GCA_905215575.1 uncultured bacterium
CCTCATGATTAAACAACCAACACGGATTCGGGACGGGGATTTGCCGAGGTGTGGAACCGGGACACCGTGACCAAACAAAGCAACGGAAATATCCTGACCGATCTGATCCTGACTCCGCTCTTCGACGACCAGGGTGCCGTGACCGGCATGAATCTGGAAATGCCGGAATATGCGGAGGATTTTTTGCCGAACTTCCGAAACGGCGACTCGGTGTTGCTTTATGAGCGCAATACGGAGCAGGACTCGGCCATCAACAAGCAGATATTCCGATGCCAGATCGAAGAGATGGGTACCCGGACGGTGAAGGTGCGTCTGGCCTACAAGCAAAAGAACGCACAGGTGTTTCACCAACAGTCCCGATATGCCCTGGAACCGGGATATGCCGACAGCAGCTATGCGCAGGCCTACCGGGGACTTTACAGTCTGCTGCTGGCTCCGGAAGAACGGCGCGCCCTGATTTTAGGACAACGGAAACCGGAAACCGACCGCAACATAACCCTGAACAGGCACTTTGAGAATCCGGAAACCGAAGAAATCGTACGCAAGGCCAAACAGGCACGGGACTATTTCCTGCTGGTGGGACCGCCGGGAACCGGAAAGACTTCGGTGGCCCTGAAGGCGATGGTGGAGGAACTGATCCAGGAAACACCACGGCAGAACCTGTTGCTGATGGCTTATACCAACCGGGCCGTAGACGAAATCTGCCAGATGCTGGAAGGACTGGACGAACATCCGGAATATGTACGCATCGGTCAGGAACTGAACTGCGAGAAAGCCTACCGGCACCGCCTCATCAAATATAAAATCAAGGACGCACAAAACCGAAAACAGATATACGACCTGCTGGAACCGGTGCAGATCTTTGTGGGCACCATCAGCAGCATGGCCGGAAAGAGCGAACTGTTTGAACTGAAACGCTTCGACACGGCCATTGTGGACGAGGCATCGCAGGTGCTGGAACCGCAACTGCTGCCCCTGCTCTGTGCCACGACCAACCTGCCCGACCCGAATTACCGGAGTAACCCGTGTGCCATCCGGAAATTCATCCTGATCGGCGACCACAAGCAGCTGCCAGCCGTAGTGCTGCAAAACCCGATGCGCTCGGAAGTGAAAAGCGAAAAGCTGAAAGCCATCGGACTGACCAACTGCCGCAACTCCCTGTTTGAGCGGTTACACTCGCTGCAACAGCTGATGCACACCGAACAGGACATGGTGGCCTGGCTGCACCGGCAGGGACGCATGCACGAGGAACTGAGCGAATTCGTAAACCGGAGCTTCTACAACCAACAGTTGGGACTGGTGCCCCTGCCCCATCAGACCGGAGCCCTGAACAATGATTATCAGGGAGATGATCCGTGGATGCAAATGGCAGCAACCGTGCGGATGGGATTCATTCCGGTGGTGCCCAAAGAATACGGAGAAAACAACAAGGTGAACCGAGAAGAAGCCGTCGTGACCGGACAACTGGTAGAGGCACTCTATCGGCTGCACCAGAAAGAAAAGGACTGGAATCCGGCGCGGCAGATCGGTATCATCGTACCGTTCCGGGGACAGATCGCCATGATCCGCAAGGAACTGGCGGCACGCAATCTGGAAGGCTATGAGGATATCACAATCGATACGGTAGAACGGTACCAGGGCAGTCAGCGCGACGTGATCCTGTTCAGCACCACCATCCGCCAACCGTATCAGCTGGAAGTGCTATCTACCCCCGTAAAGACGGAAGGACAGTGGGTGGACCGCAAACTGAATGTAGCCATTACCCGGGCCAGAAAGCAGTTTTTCATGACGGGCAATCCGCATCTGCTGGAACGGTCGCCCTCATACAGTCAGCTGATAGACTATATGCAGGAAAAAGAAAACATCCAATATTCATTTCTGAAAAGGGAGTCAAGAAAGTGATGAAATAAAAAATATCGGGGAGCGTTCCAACAGGAAAGGCTCCCCGATATTTTTATAATCATTACCGACGTACAAAACCGATTTTGAGATTCAGCTTGAAATAATAAAGTTTGTTCTCACGCTCCAGATAACCATACTTGTCCTTGTCGGGCAATCCCTTTTCCAGACGGGTGTGCGTGAACAGATAGTCGCCGAACACATCCTTATCGGACTTCTGATATACGGTAATACGGCCGTCCGCTCCTACCATCAGAATACCGGATACCGCACTGTCACGCCCGGTGTAGATCTTGGCCGGACGAAGTCCCAAAGCCAAAGCAACGAGAAACTGCTTCATCTTATGACGGTAGAAGCCATGTTTGTGGATCAGCTCATCCTTAATCTTCAGCGGATTACGCTCCTCGATCAATGCGGTCAGCTCATCAATACGGCTGATCTGGTCCAAATGGAAGATGCGCAACATTTCGCACAGCACACGAGGGAAATGCAAGTCGATCATATGCAGATTGCTGCGGAATACCCGGTCGCACACATCGCTGTACTTGAAAATACCTCCCATACTCTCAATATAAAGCATACGACGGGCTACCTCGGCCGGATTCTCCGGATTGTCGGTATAATTGATCTTGTAGACTGCCGGCTGAGAAAAACGGATACCGGTCTGCTCCATTTTCAGATTAGCCGTACGACCGCCGTCGAGCAGCGGATCGAGAGTACACAAACGGGAATAAATGCGCAGGCCGACCAAAGGAGCCTCGGGATGATAAAAAGCCACATACAAATCAGTACGGTCATCGGTTACAGCCTCCAGATCATAAATGCGCACGGCATCCAGAAAACCTTCCACTCCTTCCGGAGCTTCCACCTCATCATCATGCACGTCCGACAATGTCTGAAGGATCATTCCGGCCACAGTGGCAAAATCCTCACGCGGAATACGCTCGTCCATCTCGGCTCCCTGAATTCGGATCTCTTCGGCACCAATCAGGTAACGTCTCGTTCCATCGTGCTCCTGCCGCTGCACCAAGGCAACCGGCATCCATGTCCCTTCGGTACCGTCTGCAGTTCCTGCAGCCAGTCCTCCCTGAGCTAAGATCGTGAAAAACGTATACAGTTCACTCCATTCTCTTCGTGTAGCTGTCATCATTGTCTTGTCTGTTTCTGAATTGATAAATAACTGGATTCTTTCCTTTTTACGTGCAAATGTAACCATTTATACGGAAAAATCCTAAAATGAATTTTCTTTTAAGAAAGAATGAGAATTTAATTATGTATATTTGCCTGAAAAATGGAACACCAACAATAGAGCGCATATATGATAACAATCAAAGAACTTTATAGAATAGGACAAGGTCCCTCAAGCAGCCATACCATGGGACCGAGAAAAGCCGCTGAACAATTTTTGGCGCAGCACCCCGATGCCAGCCGATTTGAAGTAACCTTATACGGCAGTCTGGCAGCAACCGGAAAAGGACACATGACCGATGTGGCCATTCTGGATGTGTTGGGCGAAGAACGTACGGATATAATCTGGGAGCCCAAGACCTTCCTGCCTTTCCATCCCAACGGCATGAAATTCCGGGCCATGGACAGCGAAGGAAACAGCAGCGAACCCTGGACCGTATTCAGCGTGGGCGGTGGCGCACTGGCCGAAGAAGGACAGCAGCAAGTGGACTTTCCGGAAATATACGACATGAATTCGGCTACCGAAATCATGAACTGGTGTATCAGCACCGGAAAAAGTTACTGGGAATACGTGCAGGAATGTGAAAACAGTGATGTGTGGGACTACCTGAGCGAAGTGTGGAAAGTGATGAAAGAAGCCGTAGAACGAGGACTCGACAAGGAAGAAGTATTGCCGGGACCACTGAACCTGAGAAGAAAAGCTTCTTCATACTTTGTACGTGCCGAAGGTTACCAGTCGTCCATGAAGACCCGCGGACTGATCTTTGCCTATGCCTTGGCGGTAAGCGAAGAGAATGCGGGAGGAGGTATCATCGTTACCGCTCCGACATGCGGATCGTGCGGTGTATTGCCGGGCGTTCTCTATCATCTGTACAAATCACGCGACATGAGTGAGAAACGGATTATCCGGGCCTTGGCTACAGCCGGTCTGTTTGGTAATATCGTCAAGAAAAACGCCTCCATTTCAGGAGCAGAAGTGGGTTGCCAGGGAGAAGTCGGTGTGGCCTGTGCTATGGCGGCAGCCGCAGCCAACCAGCTGTTCGGTGGCAGTCCGGCACAAATAGAATATGCGGCGGAGATGGGCCTGGAGCATCACTTGGGACTGACCTGCGACCCGGTATGCGGACTGGTTCAGATTCCGTGTATCGAACGTAATGCCTATGCAGCCGCACGAGCAATGGACGCCAATTCATACGCCATGTTTACAGACGGTACCCACCGGGTATCCTTTGACAAGGTGGTTGAAGTGATGAAACAAACCGGTCATGACTTGCCTTCATTATATAAGGAAACCAGTGAAGGAGGTCTGGCACAAAGTTTCAAGCAAATGTGGGACCTGAGAAATCATAAGATCTAATAAGGAATCATAAGTTCTAAAACTATAAAACCCTGAAAGTTCTTCTTCAGACTTTCAGGGTTTTATAGTTTTTACAGCCATGGTCAGCGCTGCAAGTATTCCAGTAATCCCACACAGGCATCTTCCAGAATATCAAGAACCAGTTCGAAGCCTTGCGCTCCACCATAATATGGATCGGGAATATGATCAACGTCGGGATGACTCTGACAGAAATCGGTCATGCGAAACAGTTTGCGCTCCTCTTCGATACCCGGAGCACGATCGTGAAGAGCATCCATATTGCTTTCGTCCATTCCAATAATCATATCAAAATCAAAAAAGTCCTGATAGACAACCGGACGGGACAGATGGGTCAGTTCATATCCCCGTCGGGCAGCATGCATGCGCATCCGGGCATCAGGAAGTTCTCCCTGATGATAATTGCTGATACCGGCAGAATCGAGGAAAAACTCCGATTCCAGACCAGCCTTACGGACCACATGACGCATCACTTCTTCGGCAGCCGAAGAGCGACAGATATTGCCCAGACAAACGAACAAGATCTTTTTCATATTACTCTACATTAAAATAAACCTTTCCGTTACACTCTCCGTAAGTCGCTCCGGAAGCGCTGGGGGTAATACTGCCAGTAACTCCTTCGTTGTCCTGATCATACGAACCGCTACCTATGACCGTTCCCTGGCCGGAATATTTATACTTGGCATAAAAGCTCACGGTATAACGGCCCGTACGGGCATCGGCAGGAATACGGTAACCGATCACCGGATCATCCGGCTGATGATCATAAATCACTTCCTGCTTTTCGCTGAGCACAACCGAATCACGGCTATCCTTTATAGTCCACTGATAAATCGTTCCGTTAAGCAAAGTACCCTTGGTAATCTGCTTGGCAGTAATGGTAATGGAATCGTTCGGAGCCAAAACTTCCTGACTCAGAACAAATCCGGAAAACACCGGCATACGAGAAGTATAATCCTTTTCTTCGCAGGAAGAAAAAGCAGCCAACAAACCACAAAAAGCCAAGCCGGAAAACAGGCAACGCATGAATTTCTTATTTTTACTCATATTCTATTAATCATTAAATGTTTTCAACTCCTGATAAAGACGCTGTATCGGCAGGCCCATTACATTAAAATAAGAACCTTGAATGCCGGTGACACCGACAAAACCGATCCATTCCTGGATACCATAGGAACCGGCCTTGTCAAAAGGACGGTAATGGTCCACATAATAAGTGATCTCCTCATCAGACAAATCGGCAAAGGTAACCTCTGTGGTAACCGCAAAGGAACGGTTGCGCTCCAAAGTCTGAAGAGTTACTCCAGTGATGACCTGATGCGTACGTCCGGATAAGGCACGCAACATGGAGCAAGCTTCACTCCGGTCGTGCGGTTTGCCAAAGACCTTTCCATCCGTATAGACAATGGTATCGGCTGTGATGAGCAATTCCTGCGCAGCCAAAGTAGGAAGATAGGCGGACGCTTTGGCCGAAGCTATATACAAGGCAATCTCCGGACCGGTAAGGCCATCGGGATAGGACTCATCGATTCCGGGAATGACCCGAGTCTGGAAAGCAATGCCAAGCCCCGCCAACAATTCACGGCGGCGCGGAGAATTACTGGCCAGAATAATCTGATAAGAAGAAAGATGATCTAACATAGATATTCTTTGATATTTGTTTTTGATTCGATTCCACGAAATAAGTTACCAGCCAAAGGCTTCACGATCACTCATCCATTTATGCTGGGCTCTCAGTACCTGTTCGATGACATCACGCCCGCAACCGTCTCCACCGGCTCTGTGGGAAATGTACAGAGAAACGGAACGTATCTCCGGAGCCGCATCGGAGGGACAACAAGGGCAGCCACAACGCGACAAGACCTCATAATCGGGAATGTCATCTCCCATATAAAGCACTTCCTCATCCCGTAAACCGTACTTTTCCAGAAACGCCTCATAGGTGGTCAGCTTCACGGAACATCCCATATAGATATCCGAAACTCCCAATCCTTCGTAGCGCTTGCGGACCGCCTCGGAACGGCCACCGGTAATAATTGCGATACGGAGCCCCATCTTAACGGCCAGCTGGATGGCATACCCATCCTTAATATTTACCGTACGCAGCGGTTCGCCACTGGAATGAAGCATAATGGTCTGACGGCTTAACACACCGTCAACATCAAAAGCCACAGCCTTTATTTTTTTCAAATCGTAATTGATCATATCTTTTTATTTGCTTCGTTATACTTTTGGGCCTTCTCATGAATGCTCCGGCTCATCAGTTCATAAATATCCCGATACAAGGGATTATCCTGAAGCAGACTCATCTGAGCTTCAAGCACATTACGGTCGTAACGAACGGCCGGACCGGTCTGAGCCTCAACCGGTGGCAACTGGTGTACCTTGGCCGCGGTTTCATCAATCAAAGGCAGCAAAGCTTCAAAAGGAATATTTTCCTCTGCCAGCAGGTCGGATGCCATCGCATAGCAATGGTTTACAAAGTTACAGGCGAAAACAGCCGAAAGATGAAGCATGCGACGTGAAGCCGAAGAAAGCGGATAAACCCGGGTCGTGAATGAGGCGGCCAAATCCATCAGTTCCTGTGTCAGAGCTGAAGACGAAGCCTCAACAAATATGGGAACAACACTCATATCCAACGGACGGTTGTGAGAAAAAGTCTGTAACGGATAGAATATGCCATAACGGGAAAGTCCCAGTCCTTCAAAAACAGACAAAGGCATACTGCCCGCCGTATGCAGGAAACATCCCCGCCCACAACGGGAAGCCAAAGCCTCAATCAGCTGAGACAACACCGCATCCTTCACGGAGAACAAATAATAATCGGCATCAGCAAACACCTGATTCAGCTCTGTAGTAAAAGGGCAATGCAAGAGATCGGCCAATGCTGACGCGGAAGCCTCCGTACGACTGTATACCTGAACGATTTTCAAACCGGCCTGAGACAAAGCCTGCGACAGATGGGTAGCCACACGCCCCGCACCTATCATAACCATTGTTTTCTGTTCCATAATCTTATTTTTCTTCGTCCGGCAAAGAAGGATAAGCATTGAGATGCACTTTATCCCACTTCAGACGTTCGGGGTTGAAAGGTTTACGTTCCATGCCCTTATGTCCCAAAGCAACTAAGGAAAGAACCCGCAAATGCTCCGGAATATGCAGCAAACGGCGCACCACATCCTCGGAAGAAGTGCCATCTGCCGCCTGCCGGTTGCGTATCTGCACCCAGCATGCCCCAAGACCACAGTCCTCGGCCTGCAACAAAAGATAGGTGGTAGCCACAGAAGCATCTTCAATCCATACATCACTGACGGAAGGATCGGCCAATACAGCCACAGCCGCACGCGCTCCGGAAAGCATTGAAGCTCCATGTTCCTTACATCCGGCCAACTGCTCCAGCAACGCCGCATCGTCTACAACCACAAACTGCCAGCAACAAGTACCTTTTGACGAAGGGGCCATCAAAGCTGTACCGATAAGAGCCGCTAATTCATCCTGAGTAAGACTTTGCTCCGTAAACTGCCGCATACTACGTCTCCGGGCTGCCAAATCATAAAAATGAGTCATATTCCGTATTCTTTGTTTTTTATAAAAAAGAGTGTATCAAAGATAGAAAAGATTCTTCATAGAACGTATATTTTTTGGAAAATACTGAATTTTACCACAGAAAAAACATACGTCGTATACAAAAAAAGCCTTATTTTACGTTCTCTTAGAAATAAACAGATCAAAATCGTGAAACAAAACCATAGATTACTCTTCGTTTTATTAGGATGGCTCTTGCTGCTCTCCACAAACATACAAGCACAAAATCAGGTAACCCTTTCGGGACGGGTACTGGATGAATCCCAGACTCCACTGGCCTTTGTCACCATCAAAGTGGACAAACAACTGGCCGGCGGCACCACTGATTTAGACGGCAAATACAATTTTACATTTCAAACGGCAGATACGGTGGTGATTACCTATCAGATGATGGGATTTCAAAAACGCACCAAGAAACTGATCCGGCCACAGGGAAAACTCACACTGAACATTGTGATGAAACCCATGAGTCTGGATCTGGAGGGAGTAACCGTAAAAGAGGTGCGCCGGCAATTAAGCGGCACCCAACAACTGGATGTGGAAAAGCTGAAACATCTGCCCTCAACAACGGGTAATGCCGTGGAAGAACTCGTTGCCACACAGGCCGGAGTAAGTACCCATAACGAATTAAGCTCACAATATAATGTACGCGGAGGAAGCTTTGACGAAAACAGTGTATACATCAACGGAGTGGAAGTATACCGCCCTCTGCTGATCAGTTCCGGACAGCAAGAAGGACTGAGTGTGATCAACAGCGATATGGTAGAAAAAATCAATTTCTCGGCTGGAGGCTTTGACGCACAATACGGGGACAAAATGTCTTCCGTACTGGATATTACCTACAAAAAACCGACACGCAATGAAGCCAAGGTAGCACTGAGCCTGCTGGGAGGAAGTGTTTATGCCGGTATGAAAAAGAACAAATTCAGCATGACCCACGGTATACGATACAAAACCAACCAGTATCTGTTGGGATCACTGGAAACGAAAGGAGAATACAATCCGAGCTTTTTAGACTACCAGACTTATATCAGCTGGCAACCAAACAAGAAGTGGTCGCTGGACGTAATTGGAAACATATCTCAAAACAAATATGATTTTGTCCCGGAGAACAGAAGTACCAATTTCGGTACCATGCAGGATGTGAAATCCTTTAAGGTATATTTTGACGGCCAGGAGAAAGACTTGTTCCGCACGTTCTTCGGCACATTCAGCCTAAGCAGACATCTGGGACAAAAAAGCAAACTGAGCCTGTTGGGATCGGCCTTTATGACCCAGGAAAGAGAGACGTATGACATTCAGGGACAGTACTGGCTGAGCGAAACCAACACCAGCGAACAACTTGGAGTGGGAACTTATCTGGAACATGCCCGAAACCAACTGAATGCCAACATGAAAAGCTTAAAGCTGGTTTATGACCTGAAAACAGGAAACCATCAGATTCTGAGCGGTATTACCTGGAAGAACGAAAGTATCCGGGAAAAAGCCAACGAATGGGAGATGAGAGATTCTTCGGGATACTCGATTCCTCACGACCCCACCCGACTGGAACTGATTTACAGTCTGCGCTCACCGGAACAGAAAATGACCAGTAACCGTATGGAATGGTTCGCCCAGGATACTTGGCGCTTTGAAAATCAAGCCGGCGTATTGTCGTTGAATTACGGTGCCCGTCTGAGCTACTGGAGCTGGAACAAGGAATGGCTGTTCAGCCCGCGCGCATCCCTCGGATATGTTCCGGCATGGAATGACCAGTTTACATTCAGACTGGCCGGAGGTATTTATTATCAGGCACCGTTCTACAAAGAATTACGAGACACCACAACAATAGACGGAACCACTTACGTTACCTTGAACCGGGGAATAAAATCGCCCCGCTCCATACAAGTGGTTCTGGGTGGAGACTACAAGTTCAAAATGCGGGAACGACTGTTCAAACTGACCGCTGAGGTTTATTATAAGGCCCTGAGCCGCATCAATCCTTATAATGTGGATAACGTGCGTGTAGTGTACTACGGACAGAACATCGGCAAGGGATTTACTACCGGAGTGGATCTGAAGCTTTTCGGAGAATTTATAGAAGGAACGGATTCCTGGATCAGTCTGAGCTTAATGAAAGCCCAACAGACGATCAACGGAAAAACCATGCCCCAACCTACAGACCAGCGTTACAACGTAAACTTTTTCTTCACGGACTTCTTCCCGGGAAGCACACGCTGGCAGATGAATCTGAAGGCATCCGTAGCCGGAGGATTGCCTTTCGGTCCCCCGCACACGGGACTGGAACGACAGGTGTTCCGTGCTCCGGCCTACAAACGTGTAGATATAGGTATGAACTACCGTCTGCTGGATAATGAGAACGGACAGAACCAGCGCAAGTGGGCACGCCCATTCCGGAATATCTGGCTGGGATTGGACGGATTCAACATATTGGGTATCAACAATGTGAGTTCCTATTACTGGGTGACAGACGTAACCAACCAGCAATACGCCGTACCGAATTATTTAACAGGCCGACAAATTAACTTCCGTATTCTTCTGGAAATGTAACAACAAAAAGGAAGGCCTCTCAAAAGTCTGAAACCAACTTTTGAGAGGCCTTCCTTTTTAGCAATTTATAAATTCTGATCTAACGAACCACTTTATTGGTCGTTGAATCCGGAAATACCACAGTAGGTGTAAAATGCTTGGCTTCTTCAAAATCCATCAAAGCATAAGAAATAATAATACAAATATCTCCCACCTGTACCTTACGTGCAGCTGCACCATTAAGGCAGATACATCCAGATCCTCGTTCTCCTTTTATAATGTACGTTTCAAAACGCTCTCCATTATTGTTGTTCACGATCTGTACCTTTTCTCCGGCAATCATATTCGCCGCGTCGAGCAAATCCTCATCGATAGTGATGCTGCCCATGTAATTCAAGTTAGCCTCTGTGACACGCACACAATGCAATTTGGATTTCAGAACTTCAATCATCATAATGTCTTATCCTTTATATCTGATGTGATCAATCAAACGAATCGGAGCCGCTCCACAGAATACGGTAATGCAACCTACAATAGAATCAGACTCATCCCAACGGTTCAGTTCCTGAAGAGTATTACCATCAACAATAGAAAAATACTGTACTTCAAGACCTACCACAGAATTTATCGTATCAATCACATATTTTTTTGTTTCCGGCAAGCTGTGATTGGCAGCAAACAATTTGCTTTTCTTCAAAATCTGATAAATATTCGCAGCTGTCTGACGCTCTTCATCAGACAACAAGGTGTTTCGGCTGCTCATAGCCAAACCACTCTCCTCACGGATCACAGGGCATGGAACAATCTCTACCGGAAGCTTCAAATCAGCTACCATGGCCTTGATAACGGCAATCTGCTGAAAATCTTTCTCTCCGAAATAAGCACGGTCCGGCTCAACAATATAAAACAGTTTGCTCACAATCTGGCAAACTCCGTTGAAATGTCCCGGACGGAAAGCTCCTTCCATTACAGAATCTACTTCAGGATAGCTGAAACGACGCAAATCTTCTTCGGGATACATTTCCGAAACAGAAGGGGCAAACACAATTGAAGCGCCAACCTCTTCCATCAAGGCACAATCGGCTTCCAATGTTCTGGGATATTTCTCCAAATCGACCTTGTCGTTAAACTGAGTAGGATTCAAAAATACACTGACCACTGACAGATCATTCTCAGCAACACAACGCTCTACCAGAGAAGCGTGTCCGCGATGCAATGCTCCCATAGTGGGAACCAGTCCGATTTTCTTTCCTTCTTTTCGAGCCGAAGCCAAAACGTCCTTCAACTCCTGAATTGTACTAATTAACTTCATTGTCTTTATTTAATGATACAACGTTTCCTGAAAAAACATGCAAAATAACACATAAAATACCATATAAGGAAGTTTTTCTGAAACTAAATATAAAATAAATGTGAAACACTTGGAAGGAAGCATGCTTTTTTAGGACTTTCGGGATATTTTTCGTATCTTTGCAAGAAGATAAATTATTTAGAATTAAACAATGGAGGCAAAAAAGATCTTATTTATAACACAAGAAATCTTACCCTACGTTCCGGAATCCGAATTATCGGTTATGGGACGAAAACTACCACAAAGCATCCAGGAAAAAGGACGCGAAATCAGAACATTCATGCCTAAATGGGGAAATATCAATGAACGCAGAAACCAGCTTCATGAAGTTATCCGTCTTTCCGGCATGAACTTAATCATTGATGATACAGATCATCCTCTGATTATTAAAGTGGCCTCAATACAAGCAGCCCGCATGCAGGTGTATTTCATCGATAATGATGACTACTTCATGAAAAGACAAATGGCCGTTGATGAAAATGGCAACGAATATGAAGATAATGGTGAAAGAGCCATTTTCTATGCCCGCGGTGTATTGGAAACAGTAAAGAAACTGCGTTGGACTCCAGATGTTATCCACTGTCAAGGATGGATGTCAGCACTGGTGCCGCTATATATCAAAACAGCTTATAAGGACGAGCCTTCATTCTGCGATTCCAAAGTGATTTATGCTTTGCACAACGATGAACTTAAAAACAATCTGGGCAGCAACTTCGGAAACTGCATAGCCTATAAGAATGTAGATGCTTCGGTCTTAAAGGAATTCAGTGAAGACTTCACTTTTGAAGAACTG
>CAJMQV010000045.1 GCA_905215575.1 uncultured bacterium
CAGACTTTCTAAGATTTATGCATAATTCTTTCCCCCACCAAATATCGGGTGAGCCGCTTTCATTGAATTATTCATTTTTTAAAATCTCCTATCATTTATCTTTGCAAGATTCAATCAAATAAAAAGAATATGGCCATACGGAAATTTTTATTGGGTGGAATATTAGGAGTATTTTCCATCTCAATCTGGGCGCAAAATGCCCGTATGAATTTATTGAATGATAAGAATAATCTTTCCTTTGAAGTCCGATTCCATGAAAAGATTGTCATTTCCCCTTCACCTTTAGGACTGAATATAGACAATCGTATCTTAGGACAAGGACTGTCAGGTGTTCCGTCCTTGATTTCTTCGGATAACGATATCAAATGTTACGAAATTAAACATAATGACGGCTCCATCCTTTATCTGGACATCAGAGAATCGGACGATGGCATTGCCTTCCGATACCGGATTCCGGCTAACGGCCCACGATGTGTTTATGAGGAAAAAACAACTTTTACCTTTCCTCAGGACACCAAAGTATGGTACGCCAGCAGCCCCTTTCAATATGGCTGGATTCAGGCATATCAGGACCGCACCGTAAATCAGATAGCCGGTGAATTATTGGCTCCGCCTGCCACCTTCCTTTTGTCAAACGGTACTTACGCAGCCATCACGGAAGCGAATTTATTCCATTATCATGGGGCTGTATTGTTTGGCGAAAAGGAAAACAGAGTACGCTTTGGCTACGTAGAGAACAAAGGACATCTGGAAACGGGAACTATGACAGGACTTCCGGCAGGACGTTATTATCATGAAGCGGTAAGAAATGTACCTTGGATCGTTTATCCGGATTCTGAAAAAGAAGAAATCAGAACTCCCTGGAGAATTCTGATGCTGGCAGAAAACCTGAACAATCTGGTTAATAATAAAATCATAGCCAGCGTATCAGATCAACCGAATCCGGAATTGTTCCCTAATGGAGCTGATACAGAATGGATCAAACCAGGAAGATCCGTATTTACCTGGTTGGTAGAAGGCCCCAACAGACTCAGTGTAGCCAACCATAAGAAATATGTAGACGGTGCGGCCGAGTTGGGCTTACAATCCGTTGTAGTCGATGACGGTTGGGAATGGTGGCCGGAAACAGAGCCAAACGGAAAAGGCAAAACCAAGTGGGACTTTTTATCGGAACTGGTCAGCTATGCCCGGAGCAAAAATATAGATATATGGGTATGGAGGCCGTCCTCTCCGCGTACCGGCAATGCTAAAGATATCGGTCTGAATGATCCCGAGGAACGTAAGAATTTCATGAAAAAATGTGCCGAAGTCGGAGTGAAAGGGCTGAAAATTGATTTCTTCCACACAGAAAACTTATATACGGTGAATCTGATGGAAAAAATCTTGCAGGATGCCGCACGGGAAAAGCTAATGGTTGTTTTCCATGGAGTCAATAAGCCGACCGGAGATTCTTACACGTACCCGAATCTGCTGGCAAAAGAGGCTGTCAGAGGCCTGGAATGCGTCGGTGGCGAACAGTCCTGGGCTCCGGGACCGGCCTGGCCATACCACAATACGGTCCTTCCCTTTACACGATGGCTCGCCGGCCCGGCAGATTATACTCCTCTGAATTTTCGAGGTTTCTGCCCGCCATCAGTTACGTTTACACATCAATTGGCATCCATATATATGTTTACTTCACCCATGCTGATTATGGCAGCCGATATGGAAGATATGCTGACATGTCCCGGAAGGCAGTTCATCGAGGAAGTACCGGTAGAATGGGACGAAAGCTATGTATTGCCACAAAGTGAAATCGGCAAACTGGCTGCCATAGCACGTCGCAAGGGGGATGTATGGTATCTGGCCATCCTGAATGGAGAAGAAGAAAAGCAACTGACCTGCAAACTGGATTTTTTAGAGAAAGGCAGTTATCAAGTCACTTTCGCTACTGACAAGGGACGCAAGCAAATTGTGATGAATGAACAGAAAACAAAGTCAGACCGTAACCTGAAAATTCATCTGCTTTCAGGAGGAGGATATCTGGCCAAATTCGTAAAGATCAAGAAATAAATAAAAAACAAATGGCGTTCCGGCTGGATTCACATCCCACACGGGCGCCATTTGCTCATTTAATAGATTTATTTATGTTTGCTTGCTTAAGCCATCAGACTCTACCCCCACCCAGGGCTTTATAAAGATTGATCACCGATTGGCAATACGAAAATTGATCCTGTACCACATTCAACCGGGCAGACAACAACGACTGGCGGGCGGTAAGCACTTCCAGATAGGTGGCATTGTTGGTCTTGTAAAGCATTTCTGCTGTCTGTATGCTTCGGTTCAATTCCTCACATTGTCTGCTATGCTTATCCAAGGAGATTTTGGCCGAACTGACAGCAAAAAGCGCATCATTCACTTCCTGACCGGCCTGCAGTAAGGCTTGTTTGTAATTCAACAAAGCGATCTGTTCCTCATCTTTCGAAACACGCAGATTGGAGATCAGTTTTCCACGATTAAAGATTGGCTGTGTCAACGAACCCAAGGCTGAAAGAATCCACCCACCGGGATTTCGGACCGCCTCTCCTAACGAGTTGGTCCATCCTACACTACCTGAAAGAGTCAGATTCGGATAAAAAGCCGAACGGGCCTGATTGGTCGTATAATAAGCATTGGCTAAGGTCATTTCCGCCTGCACGACATCGGGACGACAGGAAAGCAAACGCAAAGGAACACCGGTTTGCACACTATCCGGAAAAGACTGTATCTCCAGTTTGGTGCGCTCTATGGGATGATAGGTTGTTCCCAACAGAGTACACAGAGCATTTTCAGCCTCGCGCTGCTGGCGTTGCAAATCATTATAGCTTGCTTCCAGTTCATAAAGACTGGCCCGGGCCTGGGTCACCGCATTTTCGGTCTCTTCTCCCACTTGCAGACGAAGCTCCATGGTGCGTACCTGCTCCTGCCATACCTCCAAGGTTTCCTTGCTGATTTGAATCTGCTCATCCAGCATCAACAGAGTATAATAATCATTGGCTATGGTGGAAATCAGTTCCGAACGGACTGCCTGACGATAGGCTTCCTGCTGCAGAAGAGTAGCCTTAGTGGCTTGTTTGGCATTACGCAGATTACCAAAGAGATCAACCTCCCCACTGGCCTGCCACGGCAATTCATAGGTCTTTACCGTAGCTCCGCCGTCCGTACGGTTCACCGCTCCCTGGGGCGACAGGGTAAGCGACGGAAGGAAAGACAAGCGAGCAGCCTTGAGCTGACTCTGTGCCTGATCCACCCGCAGCAGAGCCGTCTGCATGTCCGTATTATGCTCCAGTCCATAAGTAATCAGTTCCTGAAGTTTTGGATCCTGAAACAGTTCCTCCCAGGATATATCTCCCAAAGAGGCCGTATCAGTGACTGCCACCTGCTCCCGATAAAGGCTGTCTACAGGTAATCCTTCCGGACGTTCATAATTCCGGTAGATGTGACAGCTGCCTAACAGCAACGGACACATCAGTATATAAAAGGCTTTTCTCATCATGTTCTATCTTGTTTTCGTTTACCCATAACCCGTTCCTCAATGTATTGGAACACAATGAAGAAAGCAGGTGTTACAAACAATAAGGCTATTGTGCCGATAATCATTCCTCCCACAGCACCGACACCCAAAGAGCGGTTTCCATTGGCTCCTACTCCCGAAGCAAACATCAGCGGCAACAATCCGAAGACCATGGTCAAGGCGGTCATCAGAATCGGTCGCAAACGAACGGAAGCGGCACTCATGGCTGCCTGAGACAAGGACATTCCCGCTTTGCGCCGCTCACTGGCATATTCCGTAAGCAGAATGGCGGTCTTCGACAACAGACCGATCAGCATGATCAGTCCCGTTTGCAGATAGATGTTGTTCTCAATTCCCCACATGCGGGCAAAGAAGAAACTTCCCATAAGTCCGAACGGAACCGATAGAATAACTGCCATCGGAATGAACAGACTTTCATATAGAGCACATAGAATCAGATAAATAAACAAAATACAGATGCTGTAGATAATCACCGTATCGTGAGAATTGGCCATCTGCTCTTCCTCACGGGTCATACCCGAAAACTCATATCCGTAACCGGTTGGCAAGGTCTGTTGGGCCACCTCGTTCACAGCATTGATCACATCTCCCGAACTGTATCCCTCGGCCGGCATACCCTGTACGTTGATTGAGGTAAACATATTGAATCGGGTTAATGACTCAGAACCATAGGTCTTGGTCAGCTTCACAAACTGGCTTACCGGTGTCATGCCACCGTTTGTCTTGACGTAAATATTATCCAGAGCCTGCATATCCTTTCGCTCATCGGAAGATGCCTGGATAATTACCCGATAAAGTTTTGTAAACCGGTTGAAGTTCGAAGCATAGATACTGCCGAAATAACCCGAAAGTACATTCAGCACCTCTTCAGTTGTTGTCCCGGCACGCTGACACTGGGCCTCATCCACATCCACACGGTATTGCGGGAAGTTGGCACTGAACGAAGTAAAGGCTCTCTGTATCTCCGGACGTTTGTTCAAGGCATCCAGAAAATCATTGGTCACCTGACTCAAGGCATCTATACCTTTACCACCACGATCCTGCAAATAGAGTTCGAAGCTGTTACCCGTACCATATCCGGAAATCATTGGCGGGGAGAACACGAAAATACTGGCATTCTTAATATGGGCCGTACGACGGTAAATCTCTTCGGAAACCGCATCTACGCTATTCTCTTCGCCTGGGCGCTCATCCCAATGCTTGAGCTTGACAATGAACATACCGTGTGACGCGCCACTACCGGAGCCCATACCGAAACCGGCCACTTTGTTAAAGTTCTCTATTTGCGGAATTTCCTGAAGTTCTTTTTCTACCTCGCCCATAATTTCCGCTGTTTCAGAAAGCGTACTACCAGCTGGAGCATCCAGACTGATAAATATAGAACCGGTATCTTCTGACGGTACCAGACTCGTTTTGGAAGTATTCATTAAATAGAAAAGGGCAAAAGCCGCCAAACCGAGCGAAGCCCAAGCCAGCCATTTATGCTTCACAAAAATCTTTACTCCTGACTTGTATTTATTTACGATTCGCTTGAAGGCACTGTCAAAGGCCATACGGAAGCGGGTTGAAAATTCCGGTTTCTTGCCATCCACCAGAATCTCGTTAGGCCTCAGAATCAGGGCACACAAGGCCGGAGAAAGTGTCAGGGCGTTGATTGCCGAGATGCCGACTGCCACGGCCATGGTAATACCGAACTGAGTATAGAACACTCCAGATGTTCCGCCCATAAAGGACACGGGCACGAATACGGCCATAAACACCAATGTAGAACTTACGATAGCCGAAGTAATGCCACTCATGGCATCAATGGTCGCCTTATAAGGTGAACGATATCCTTCGTCAAACCTCGTCTGTACCGCCTCCACCACAATGATGGCATCATCCACAATCGTTCCGATAGCCAACACTAATGCGAACAGAGTCAACAGATTGATACTGAAGCCGGCAATATACAGCACGGCAAATGTTCCGATCAATGACACGAAGATACTGATGGTCGGAATCAGTGTAGATCGTGGGTTCTGCAAGAAGATATATACCACCAACACCACCAGGATAATAGCCTCGATGAGTGTCTTGATCACCTCATTAATGGAAGCATCCAGAAAGTTCTTGGTACTCATCAGCTCCACAATCTCCATATCTTCCGGTAAATCCTTTTTCAGTTCTTCCAGATAAGAGTTGATATTGGTAATAATCTCATTGGCATTTGTTCCGGCCATCTGGTTAATCATACAGGTGGTTCCGGGTGCTCCGTTCACACTTCCCGTATAGGAATAACTTTGTGCTCCCAGTTCCACATCGGCCACATCCTTGAGCTTCAGTACTCGTCCATCACTGAATGACTTGATAACGATTTCCTCAAACTCTTCTTCTGTTTCCAATCGTCCACGGTATTTCAGCGTATACTGATACACATTTTTCGAATCTTCACCGATAGCTCCGGTAGAAGCCTCAATGTTCTGGCTGGCTAAAGCTGCCTCCACATCCGACGGTTCCAGTTCATATTGTGCCATCACATCAGGCTTCAGCCAGATACGCATGGCGTAGTCGCCACCCATGACGTTTACTTCTCCCACACCGCTAATACGCTGAATCTGCGGTTTCACATTAATGGTCAGATAATTGGTCAGGAAATTTTCATCATACGTCCCGTTAGGACTATACAGACCAAAGATCATCAACGTACTGCTCTGACGCTTCATGGTGGTTACTCCCACCTTGGTTACCTCCGCCGGCAACAAAGATGTGGCTGTAGAAACCTTGTTCTGCACGTTCACCGCCGCCATATCCGGATCAGTTCCCTGCTTGAAATACACTGTAATCTCGGCGCTACCGGTATTACTGGCCGTAGAGGTCATGTAGGTCATGTTCTCCACACCATTGATCGCCTCTTCCAGAGGAACAATCACACTCTTCTGCACCGCTTCGGCATTGGCACCACTATAGGTGGTAGACACACGGATGGTAGGCGGAGCGATATCAGGATACTGTTCTACGGACAAGGCATAGAGGCCGATCAGTCCGGCTACCAGAATCACCACGGAAATAACGATGGAAAGGATCGGCCGATCTATAAAATGTTTCAGATTCATAATGCGCCCCCCTATTTCTTTTCGTTATTCTCACCAGACGCACCGGCAGCGGAAGTTACCTGCATACCGTCTTTCAGCAGACCGGCTCCTTCTGCAACAATCACATCTCCGGCTTTCAGTCCGGATTCCACCACATATTCCTTTCCGTCATTGATGCGGAACACCTCTATCGGTGTAGAAACAGCCTTCCCGTCCACTACCTTATAGGCAAATATACGGTCCTGAATTTCATAGGTTGCCTCTTGTGGTATCACCAAACTATGCTTCTGTTCATACGGAACAACCACATTGGCCTGTCCTCCGCTCAGCAAACGCTTGTCGGGATTGGCAAACACCGCACGCAACCGCACCGTTCCGGTTGTTTTGTCTACGATACCGCTGATTACGTCCACCCGGCCTTTCTGTTCGTATACCGAACCGTCGTTCAGTTCCAGAGATACGTCGGGAAAAGATTTCAAAGCCTCCTCCAAAGAACCGTACTCGGCTGTCAGGGAAAGCACCTGCTTTTCAGTCAATGAAAAATAGGCATACATCTCTGAATTGTCGGAAACGGTAATCAACGGATCGGTCATCGAAGCGCTGACCAAAGCTCCCACACGATAGGAAGTCATTCCGGCATAACCGTCCACCGGACTTTTCACTTCGGTATAGGACAAATTGTTCCGTGCGTCATCCAATTCCGCCTTTGCCTGCTTCAGGGAAGCCAAGGCGCTCTTGTATTCGTTCCGGGCCGTACGCAATTCAAAATCAGAAACGACTTTTCCCTGATACAGGAGTTCTTTTCCTTCCAGATTCTGTTTTGCCGTAGCCGCGTTTGCCTCAGCGGTAGCGACCGATGCTTCAGCCTTCTGGAGAGCTGCCCGATAAGGAACCTGATCAATCACAAAAAGTACCTGCCCTTTGCGCACCTGTGCTCCTTCATCCACACACACTTTGGTTATGGTTCCCGAAACCTGCGGACGTACCTCCACATCCTGCCGTCCCTCGATCACAGCAGAATATTTCACGGAAAGCTGACGGTCTTCCTGCTTCAGGGTCATCAACGGATATTCTCCAGCTGCAGCCTGTTGGGGAGTTTTTTGCTGGCACCCGGCAAGCATCAGTCCTCCGCCCAAACTTAATACGATCATTAATGTTTTAATCCTCATTTTATTTTGATTTTGTTTTGTTGTCCCGCAAAATTAGAACGAACTGAAAGGGTCCTCTTTGTCCAAAAGAGCCAAACATTTGTTCAAAAGGGATTCTGTTAGCAAATGTTAGCATATCATCATTCCAATAGTCACATGGTTTTGTCCATATGGGACATTTTCCTATTTTGCAACAGAACACAACAAAATCAAAACAGAATGACACAAACAGAATTATCTCTTCTATTTCCGCCCTCCTGTTCTTTGGGCAATCAGGTACTGCTGGTCTCCCCTTCCGACTTCTCCCATCTGAAGGGTATCACCATTGAAAAAAGCAGATTATTTCTTTTAGTATGCCAGGGCAGCCTGTCCATAACCATCAACGGAAAGGGCTTTGAACTGACACAGGGTCTTGTCGACCTGTTAGACACGTCTTCACTCTTTATCGGTACTTCCAGCAGCGATCTGGAGGCCTGGGCCTTATTCCCCACCTTCGAGTTTGCCAGTGCCTCATTGAAGAACCTGCGTCCGGGCCCGATGGTTCATCCTCAGGAAAGACTGAACATCCCCATTTTGGACTTTACTCCACACGAAACGGAACTGATGCGCAGACAATTGCACCAGTTACAGGAAATACTTGCCGATCCGCACCATTATTACCGGCGGGAAATGGCCGAACTTTATTTTCGCAGTTTTAACTTAGAGTTGGGAAACGCCCTGTACCATCACCTGAAAGAAACAGATGAAGCTCCCAAATACATCAGACGGCAGGATTTCATCGCCTTGAATTTCTTCAAGCTGGTCAACGAGAACGCCATTCGCGAGCATCGTCTGAGCTTTTACGCCCAATCGCTCTGCATCTCCGAAAAGCATCTCACACGCATCATCAAGGAGACCACCGGAAAAACCCCTTATTCCTTCATTTGTCACGAGATTGTCCATCATGCCATGACATTGCTCGAAGACAACAAACTCTCTGTTGGCGAAATTGCCGACATGTTGAATTTCTCAGATCAGGCAGCTTTCTGCAAGTTTTTCAAGAAACAGAAGATGCAGTCTCCCATGGCCTATCGCAAACAAAAAGGATAAAAAAACAAACAAAGGAACTCCTCGCGAGTTCCTTTGTTCCTACAAACTATCATTCAATTCTAAAAAGCGTTATTTGCCGACTTCCATCAGCCATTTACCGTCTTTTTTCACCATAGGCTGTCTTTCGATGTCCTTGCGTCCGTCATTGTAAATCACCTCATAGGTAACCAATGAAAGGGAATCTTCTACAAGTACACTGTCTTTCACAACCTTGTAAGCTTCAATATTATCCTTTTTCTCGGCCTTTTCGCCAATCATGGCTGCGAACTGCTCTTTCTGCTCTTGGGTAGGCTCTTTTTTAAAGTTCATGCCATCCACAAATGCGATATAGTCTTTGTTCTGCATGGCATCCAGATACCCCTGAAGAGCGTCTCCCGCTCCACTGCTACCGCAAGCTGTCAGCAGCAATCCGCCTAATAAGGCATACCAACCATTCTTTTTCATAAGCCTTTCATTTTAAGGATTCTTTATTCTTTGTTTACCGGTCTCAGCCGATGGCTTACCCATAAGTCTTCCGGAAACAGGAAACTGGAAGTTTTTCCGGGAATCACCAGCTGATGCCTTCTTTCTTCTGCCAAATCAATACCTTGCTTCCGGTATAAATACCACACCAGCTCGGTACAGTAAAACCGGGTCGTATCCCAAAGGTCATAATCATGGTCAAAAGGGATCTTTTCCCGATACTTCTCGTAAGCCATCCGGGCCACTTTTGCGGCAATACTGTCCGGGCAGTCCACCTTTCGCAAGGCTCCCCGGCAAGCTCTATGCGGTGCGAAGAAAGAATCCAGCGGTTCGCATTTGATCCGGTCTTCTTCCCCTGGAGGCACCTCATTGGGCACGGCATGTATCACCATCCAGCGTCCGTCCTTCTGCCATGTAAGCCCCACATGCGAGAAGTCTCCTCCTCCCACCGTGGCCACCACTCTGCTCGCGCCTTCAAGTCCCATTCGGAACAACAGGTCGCCATCCCGCAGACTGGCAGTATCTATGGCTATCGGTTCATTTCCTTTTCGGACTGCGGTTTCTCCGCATCCATAAAGGAGCAGAACTGCCAGAATCGCCGGCAATTTAATAAAAAAATCCATAAAACCCGCTTACTCTGTTATTTTTTTTCTAAAAAGTTTAATTTGGTCGATGGCAACACCTTGTTTTCCGCTCAATTCAAACAGGAAACCCATCGAAACAGTCTGTTTCTCGGGGATTTCAAAGGTCAGCTTTCCGTCCGACATATTTCCCCATGCCATAGCCTCTTTCAGCTGTGCGCGGTCAGGCAATCCCTTTCCGGATGCCACAACCATCTGCGAGGTACCCATACTGCTTCCCTGGGCCGGTATCCATTCCAACACATAGCGTCCCGGCTCCAGTTCTATCATGCAATACAGTTTATGGTTCTTCAGCTGTGAAGCAAAACCGTCCCATCCGGTATACACGCAAAGGGCATCTCCCTTATTTCCGTCCACATATATTCCGGTGCGTGCTTTCTCTCCCGATACGGCGTTCTCCATCATCCATGCTCCGCTGTTCCATTCCTTGAATCGTTTCTCATCGGCCTGGTTTACAGACTTTCCGGTGGTTGCAAACGGTCTTTTGGCCACAGGAAGCGTCTTGTCCGTACAATCTTCCATCGGCACGTCAATATCCAGTGAGAACACGCCTTCCGAGCGTCCCCAGGCATCTCCATCCGGTCCGAATCCGCTTCTGATTCCGGTATTTCCGAAACCGGAACGGTCGGTCACATCTCCACCGGTCTGATTGAAATCATAGTACACCAGTGGTTTCAGTGCCTCTCCATGTTCCTCTTTCCAGGTTTCATCCAACGGATGGTTGGCCACGTTCTGAAGCAGGGTATCCTCCAGAGCGCGGTTCCAGAAACGGAACTCGTCAACAACGGCACTCATCGGATGCTCTTTTCCGCCTAAATACAGGGCCTGTCCTGCTTTCATCGCCTCTCTACGATGTGTCTGCGTATGAATCATTTTTCCGTCTCTCAGGAAATCTACGGTTCCCTTACGGAAGCGCACGGCATAATGATGCCACTGTCCGCAGATTACCATTCCGGCCGGTGTCTGATACTTCAAGGAATCCATCACTAAAGTCAGCGCTCCGTTTTTGGCAGCCGAAAGACTCCAGGAGTCTTCCATACCGATACCGGCCATCTGCTCGGCCTCAGCCGGATACATCCACCATTCCACGGTCATCTCTTCCAATGGTCCGTCCACCGGTGACTTCTCCGTACGTACTCCGGCCTCAGGACGTGTAAAGTTCAGTCCGTTTTTACTGTCCGCCCGACAGACGATCAATGTCTGTTTTTTCTCCAGCGAAGCGGTACCTTCTTCATTGCCCGCCGTGAGCGTCACGTCGTACACACCCGGCTCTTCAGGTACAAGTTCCACATGCCGTCCCTGCTTGCGGTAACATACCTTATTGCTTTCCACACGCCAGTCCCAACGGTTGGGCAGATACTTGCTGCGGTCGGTCAGTTCCACTTTCTGTCCGCAGATCACCACACGGCGCGACAAGTCAAACTCCGGCTGTGGCTTCACGTTCTTCACCTGCCAGAACAGTTTTTTGGAATCCCGTTTTCCGCTTACCGCATCCTTCACGGTCAGCTTCACCGGATACACTCCGGCCCGGGCATATACGGCATTCACGGCATGCAGATCGGTTGCTCCCGCCTCGGCTCCTTTCAGGCTCCAATGATACTCGGCTCCCGGCACCACCTGTTCCGGCAGGAAGGTAACCCGTTCGCCAGCCTTGATTTCCGGGAACACAGCGGCAAAGTCAGCCGAAACTTCCGGCTGTTTCACCTGAATGGTCTGTCGGTCTTCATGACGGCCTCCATTCCGGTCCCAGGCTTCCAGAATCAACTCATAGTTTCCTTTGCGGCTCAGGAAGAACACCGGTTCGGCACCTTCCTTCGTCAGCGTATCTCCCTTGGCATTCACCACCTGCCAACGCATCCGCTCGATGCCCGGCGATGTTTCTGCTTCCGGACGGAACGGCTGTCCGGTCCGCCATACCGTATCCGTGCATTCCGCCAAGATACGTACAGCCTCCTGCATCGGTTTGCTGTCGGTCAGTTCTCTCGGAACCGGCAATACCTTTACGCCTTGTTCCCGAACCAACAGAGCCGGATGTTGTCCGGTCCGGTCTGCCCAGTATTTTTTCTTGTCTTCTGCAATCACTCCTCCGTTATAGTAAGCCAGCAGCGTCTTGGGGCGTCCCAATTCGGCATAAGTACGATACATCATACCACGTATTTCTTCCGCGCTGCGTGCCGTTTTCCAGAACCGCAGTTCTGCCAGATCGGCATCCCATGCGCCTTCGCCACTGCCGTTCAGCGGAAAATCGCCGAATCCGCCGATTCCTTTCCGTCCTTTGGCACGCATGCCTCCTTCGGATTTTCCGTTCACATAGATGGCCAACGAATCTCCGTCCACCACAAATGCCAAATGATACCACTTGCCCGGCACGATCACCCCCGGACGGGTATTCATCCGGTTCTCTCCGTCCCATCCGGCTGCGATGGAACCGTCATCATTGGCATGGATCAGCCAGTTGCCCCAGCCCGGTTCCAGCTCTTCCATGAATTCGGTCTGATCCAGAATTCGATGGTAGCCTCCGGCAAAGCATGCGCAAACACACCCGGCACCACCAGTCCTGCTGAATCCAGTTCCAGCATCCGGCAGTCCTTCGGTCCTTTATGCTCCGGCTTCACGGTCTGTGCTCCGGCCGATAAGGCCAGTTCCCCGTTCCGGCGATACATCGCCTTCACGGCATAAGTGCTTCCGTCCTTTA
>CAJMQV010000046.1 GCA_905215575.1 uncultured bacterium
TATTCCGAAAGCAACATGCCGAAGGGCCGTCCCGAAGTCTTTATGTACGGACACACCCATCTCTGGAAACTGGAGAAAACCGAGGACGGAACAGTGGTGTGCAACACCGGTTCCATTACCTTCCCGAAAGGAGGCAACCCGCCTACCTTCGCCCTGCTCGACGACCAGGTGCTTTCCATCTATCATCTGGACGGAACCCTGCTCAAGAGCCTTTCGCTATAATATAAATAAGGAATAGAACGAAATATATGGAAACAACAAAATGGAGTGAACACGTGATTCTGGTGCAGGCCGACTATGTGGACCGCGTGGCATTTGATCTGAGCGTAAACTACGAGCGTATGTTGGGCCGACGCATCCCCAAGGCCGATCTGGCACACTGGCTGGTATGCGCCGCGCTGGACGGAGGCGTGACTCCCGGAGCCAACGAAATACAGGTGGTGCTGATTCACAGTAAGGAGAAGAAGCAGCTGGACAATTTCCTGCCGGCTTCCTTCAGTCAGGAACTCGACGGAAAAGGATTCGACGATCCGCATCTGGGAACCTTCTCCATCAGTTCGCTGCAAGTGGAGAATCTGGTGTCGGCATCGGAGTTCTTTGCCCAGGCCTTTGAGACCCTGGCCGACGCCAAGGAAGTGAAGAATCTGATTGTGGTGCCCGATCCCGAAGCTTCGGTCTACGATCTGATGGCCATCATGGATCATGTGGAAGGTGAGAAGAATGTTACCCTGCTGACCATGGAACCGCTGAACAGCAAGCGTTTCAAGAATGACATATTGGGCTATTCACTCACGAGCGCATTAGGCGTTCGTGGCGATGAGTTCAAATAAAATACGTAAAAAGAAATCATAAAATAAAAAAATGATTATCTTTGCATAGAACTCAATCCGCCGGAACAAACCGGACAGGTGAAACTTGTTATTAATTAATTATCTAACTCCTAGAATTTATCAAAAAGAAATGGGAAAAGTTTTGATTATCGGAGCTGGTGGTGTGGCTACTGTGGCTGCACACAAGGTGGCTCAACATCCTGAAGTTTTTACTGAGATTATGATTGCCAGTCGTACGCAGTCAAAATGCGACGCGATTGTTAAGGCTATCGGAAATCCGAATATCAAAACGGCACAAGTGGATGCCGACAGTGTGGAGCAGTTGGTGGAACTGTTCAACAGCTTCCGTCCGGACATCGTGATGAATCTGGCCTTGCCTTATCAGGACCTGACCATCATGGAGGCTTGTTTGCAGACCGGATGCAACTATCTGGATACCGCAAACTATGAGCCGAAAGACGTGGCTCACTTTGAGTACAGCTGGCAGTGGGCTTACAAGCAGCGCTTCGAAGAGGCCGGCCTGACCGCTATTCTGGGATGCGGTTTCGACCCGGGAGTTTCCGGTGTATACACCGCTTATGCTGCCAAGCACCATTTTGACGAGATCCAGTATCTGGACATCGTGGACTGCAACGCCGGTAACCATCACAAGGCTTTCGCAACCAACTTCAATCCGGAAATCAACATCCGTGAAATCACTCAGAACGGACGTTATTATGAGAACGGACAGTGGATTGAAACCAAGCCGATGGAAATCCACAAGGATCTGACTTATCCGAATATCGGTCCGCGCGACTCTTATCTGTTGTTCCACGAAGAGCTGGAGTCTTTGGTGAAGAACTTCCCGACCATCAAGCGTGCCCGCTTCTGGATGACCTTCGGTCAGGAATATCTGACTCACTTGCGTGTGATTCAGAACATCGGTATGGCCCGTATTGACGAGGTGGATTACAACGGAATGAAGATTGTTCCGTTGCAGTTCCTGAAGGCCGTGTTGCCTAATCCGCAGGATCTGGGAGAGAACTACGAGGGCGAGACCTCAATCGGTTGCCGCATCCGTGGTTTGAAAGACGGTAAGGAAAAGACTTACTACGTATACAACAACTGTAGCCACCACGAGGCATATCTCGAAACCGGTATGCAGGGTGTAAGCTACACTACCGGAGTGCCGGCCATGATCGGTGCCATGATGTTCCTCAAGGGAATCTGGAAGAAAGCCGGTGTATGGAACGTAGAAGAGTTCGATCCGGATCCATTCATGGAGGCTCTGAATCAGTATGGTCTGCCTTGGCATGAGGTGATCGACGGCGATCTGGAACTGTAATTTATTGGTATTTAATGATTGGACAGGCAGAACTGAGCGGCCGGATCATGCTGGCTTTCCGGTTCTGCCTTTTAATTTATAAACAGATATATGGCAAAGAAAGAAGAAGAATTGAATATGTTTGCCGCCCCAAACAGCGAAAAGCTGAAAGCTTTGCAGGCGGCAATGGACAAGATCGAGAAGAACTTCGGTAAGGGTTCTATCATGAAGTTGGGCGACGAGCATGTGGAGCAGGTAGAGGTTATTCCTACCGGTTCGATTGCTTTGGACGCTGCTCTGGGAGTAGGCGGTTATCCGAAAGGACGTATTATTGAAATCTACGGTCCGGAAAGTTCCGGTAAGACCACTTTGGCCATTCATGCCATTGCTGAGGCACAGAAGGCCGGTGGTATTGCCGCTTTCATTGATGCCGAGCATGCGTTCGACCGTTTCTATGCGGCAAAGCTGGGCGTGGATGTAGACAATCTGTGGATCTCACAGCCGGACAACGGAGAGCAGGCTCTGGAGATTGCCGACCAGCTGATCCGTTCATCAGCCATTGACATCATCGTGATTGACTCTGTGGCTGCCCTGACTCCGAAGGCCGAGATCGAGGGTGATATGGGCGACAACCGTGTGGGCTTGCAGGCCCGTCTGATGAGCCAGGCTTTGAGAAAGCTGACTTCTACCATCAACAAGACCAACACAACCTGTATCTTCATCAACCAGTTGCGCGAGAAGATCGGTGTGATGTTCGGTAATCCTGAGACAACTACCGGTGGTAACGCTCTGAAGTTCTATGCCAGCGTGCGTCTGGACATCCGTCGCGTGACCAGCATCAAGGACGGCGACGAGGTAATCGGTAATCAGGTACGCGTGAAGGTGGTGAAGAACAAGGTGGCTCCTCCGTTCCGTAAGGCTGAATTCGAAATCACCTTTGGCGAGGGAATCTCAAAGATCGGTGAAATCGTGGATCTGGGTACCGAACTGGGCATCCTGAAGAAGAGCGGTTCCTGGTACAGCTATAACGAGACCAAGATCGGTCAGGGACGCGATGCCGTGAAGAATATGTTGCGTGACAATCCGGAACTGTGTGAGGAAATCGAAGCTCAGATTACCGCGGCTTTGAAGGATTCTCCTGCTTCAGCGGAATAATATTCTTAGACTGAACTTTTATCATTACTGAGACAAAGAGAGGTGTCAAGGCTAAAATGACTGCCCCTCAAAGTGACAGAATGCAACTATAACCTGAAAAAGGGTCGTATCAAACTCTGTATGGAGTGATGATACGGCCCTTTCTTTTGTTTCAGAAGGTACTCAAATTTCAAATTGTTTTATTGTTTCTTTCCCACCCAATTGAAGTTATAGCTCACGGTAAGCATCACATAGCGGGGCAGTACGTCGGTATATTGTTCTATGCGTCCGGTAGTGGTTACCTCACTGCGATAGGTGCTGGCTTGTGCCAGAAGATCGTGCGCTGTGAAATGAATGCCGAGGCGGTCGTCGAAGAAATACTTTGAGAGCGAAACGTCCCAGTTGGTCACCGTACGGTTTAGCTCGGCCTGACTGTTGCCGGCATAGAGCGTAGTCCGTATGAGAGTGGCCAGCTGAATATTCCAAGGCAGGGTATAATTGATGTCACCATAGAGGTTCGTCTCACGATAGTTGTCGGTCATGCCGGGTTGGGAAACCCGACGGAAAGCTGTTTTCCAATAACCATAAAAGCGGAAATTGCGTCCGGCAGTGGCGCGTAGTGTCAGCTGGGGAGTCAGTCCTATATTCCGAAGCAGACCGGCGGTTGTCGCATTGTCTGCTGCCAGGAAGGACAGGGTTTCTGCCTGATAATAATCGGCGGCGAAGGAAGCGGAAAGATACAAGCGCTTTTTGCTGTCGAGTGGAGTGGAGAACTCCGTGCGACCTTGAACGGCATGTGTCCGCGAAGTGTTGACCGGCTGGTAGGTACGGATACCCGTGGCCGGATCATAGACCGACTGCGTGGCTATGTCGTTGTGAAGGCGGCGATAAGTGGCATCGATATGGAAGGAACGGCCGCTTTTGACGTGTTGCAGGCGATAAGCGGAACTCAGACGATGCGTGAACGAATTGCCCAAATCTGCATTTCCTACAAAGCGGTTCAAGGGGTCGGAAGCATCACGGATGGGCAATAACTGTGTCAATTCAGGCATGGCGGGCAGACTCTGATAGCCGGCATTCCACTCCGGCATCCAGATGCGTCCTTCACGGCTTTCGTGTTTCCACGTCAAGGACAGGTCGGGGCGGAAGAAGAAACCTTTACGTTGCGGATTGTAGCTGTAGCCCTCACGGTCGTAGTCGAGCGAGCGGTGCTGATAGTAGAACGATTCGTTGGCTTCAATCTGCAAAGATGTGCCGCACTCAAAGAATACCTTGTGCGACAGACGTACACCGGCTTCAGCCTTTTCTTCCCTTTCGGTGGAATAATAGCTGTTGGCCGCGTCCAGACAGAGCGTCTGCCATTCTGTTTCAGGCAGTCGGCCAAGGCTTTCGAGGCCCCATCCCTGTTGTTCGGACCACTCGGTCATGCGCTCCAGGCGGTATTCCGGATGATTGGCCGTGCCGTAGCGGTGAGAATACCGTAAGAAAGGTTTTACCACACCGTTGTAGCGTTTCAGGCGTTCGTAATGGTGAACCCATTCCAATTCAGGGTTGAGGTTCAAGAGAAAATCGCGGCGGTACAGATAACGGCGGCGGGCATCGGTAGTTCCGTCAGCATAGGTCGTGAGGCGGTAGTTGGAATAGTCGCGTCGGGTCTGTGTCTCGTGCTTGAGCAAAGCGTTGAAGTTGAGCAGATCCGCGCCAAACACAAATGTAGAATGCCACTCCGGACGGTGGGCGATGCTGTGCGAGCGGGAAAGTTCGGGATCGAGCAGACTGTAGAGCAGAGCGTTCTCGTCCGCTTCCTTTTCCTCGAGGCGGATAATACTGTCGAGCGAGAGTCCTTCCCACGCCGCCTTGGCGGGCAGGTAATAAGAAAGGCTGCGGCTGTCGCGCGTGCTACGGCTGCGCTCATAATTGAAGTTATAGTTCAATGAATGTTGCCATCGCTCCAACTTGCGGAATCGTAGTCCGGCAGAAGCCATTGCCGTCACATCTTCTCCGTCAAGATGTTCGGAGCTACGGCTCATGAGGTTATCCGGCAAGAGATAAGTCTCATTGTTCTGCCAGCTTTCTTTGTCCGTATCCTTGCGGCTGACCGATCCGCTGGAGGTGAAACGCCAGGTCTTGTCCGGTTCTATATAATAGGAAAAGCGTGCGGTCTTGGTACTGATGTGACCGGCCGGATCAACTTCTTCCGTATTGCCTATATCCATTATCTGGCGACTTTTGTTAAAGTTGTTTACATCGGCATTGACACTGAACATCTGCCGGTCATCAAAGCGCATCAGAAATGCCTGACCGCCCCAAAGTTTTCCAGTGCCTGCATCGGCGGAAAGTTTTGCCATCCATGTTCCGATGTATTTCCGTTTGAGATGCACATCCATCACATAACTCTCGTCGTGCATGTCCTGTCCGGTAAGTTCCGACTGCTCGCCGGCTTTGTCGTAAACCTTGATGCGGCTCACGATATAGGCGGGCAGGTTGTCGAGTGCGGCCTCGATGTTTCCTTGAAAGAAATCCTTGCCGCTGATGAGCAGGTTGTCCACCCGTTTGCCGTTGATGCGTATCTCGCCGTCTGTCATTTCTGCTCCCGGCAGCTGCTGAACAAGTTTACGGAGCGATTCGGTCTGCGCCATGTTGAAGGCATCTGCGTTGTAAACGAGTGTATCGCCTTTATAGTACATTTTGATGCGTGTCGCTTTCACGACCACTTCATTGAGCTTCTGTTTCTTGGTCTGGGGGATAAGATAGATTGTTGGCACCTGAACCACAGTGCTTCCGGCATCAGGCTCAACCTTACAATAATACTCCTCAAAGCCATTGGCCTGTATGAAGAGCATAAAGGCTTTTCGTGTCGGAGTGACAAAGGAAAACGTAGCACCGCTGTATTTGTCTACATAGTTGTTCTCCCAGTTGCCGCCCTTTTCGGTCACTATGCGATAACGTGTGGTATCCGTTGCCAAAACAGTAGAACTGTCGGTGGTCATCAGGCTGACTGTGGCGCGGTTTATACCTTCCAGTGTCATGGCATTGATAACGTCGCCGTTGATTCGGATTTCTTGGGCAGAAATGGCATTGAAAAATCCTATAAGTAAAATGAATAATGAGGTTCTTAAATACAAGGATTTTGATTTTTGTGGGTACAAACAGGACGCTGGCATCTGTCGGTACGGATTGATTTGTGAATTGCTCATACACATATACATTTTGAATAGTTACTCCTTTTATTCAGCCATTATTTCTTTTTCTCCACCTTATTAAACTTCCATGTCAAAGAAAGGAGAATATAACGAGGGAGGACATTGGAAAATTTCTCAATGCGCCCCTGAGAGTTTACATTTACGTATGTATACCGGTCGCGTCCCAACAAGTCATAGCCTTTGAGCATGAGGGTGACTGAACGGAAGCTACGTGACAGACTTGCGTTCCAAAGCAAACGCGTATCGTTGAGCGAAGCATCATTGAAACCATAGCGGGAGGTCAGACGGAAATTTGTTGCAAACATGATTTCGCCTGGCAACGGTACCTGGGCATTCAGATGATACACCACATCGGTTGTGCGGATCCGGACAAAGTCTTCACGCTCGCCGTCCACGTTTCTCCAGTCCAATCCTACGCCTCCTGTAATCAGGGAGTTTGCGATAGGGGCATAATTGAATGAGATTTCGGGACAGGTTTGCAGGGTGCCTACGTAGCAGGTTGACGTTCTCTCTTCATCTTTTTCAAACGAAAGGTCCGCGCTATGCAGATATCCGACTTTCAACCGTGCCTGAAGGGAAATGCTTCCTTCCTTGTTAAGAGGTACATTGTACCAAAGGTTATAATTCGTTTGCCAATTTCCGTTTATGTTCACCCACTGAGAGGTCCGGACACCTGTTTTACTGTCGTATGTTTGCGCGGCAGCTACCTGATTGTGCCAACGGGTGTAGTCGATAGAGGTGTTCATGGAGCGCCCTTGTTGGTGTGAGCGGTTAAGTTGAAGTGTGAGCCGGTCGCTGCGCATATTTTTCAAATCGGGATTGCCCAAATTGATTAAAAGCGGATCGGAGGCGTCTGTCAAATCGAGCATATAACGTAGATTCGGCTGCGAGTTTGTGGCATTATACTTCAGCGTGACACTTAATTTGGTTCCATTTTTATCTCCCTCTATGGGGCGCCAACGAACAGAAGCCGAAGGTTCTGCAAGCCAGGCATGGCGTGCGGCGTAATAGGTCGTACCAAATCGCTGGTAATGCAAGCTGGCATCCTCACGGTGAAGGTTCAGGGTGGATTTTATTTCAAGCCAACCCATTTTGGGCAGTTTCCGGTCATAGAGATAGTCCAAAGAGAGGGTGTGGCGTGAGGTACGTGCGGTAGAGAAATAGCTGTTGTCCATATCCATACAGCGGAGGAGCTCCTCGCGGGCAGAAGGAAGCAGGTCGAGCCGCTCCATATCTCCATCGGCCCACTCTCCGCCTAACCAGTCCAGACGATAAAGCGGATTGTCCTCGGAAGCCTCCTTTTGGGAAAAGGCATATCCGGATGTCAGTTGTCCGTTCGCTTGCTCTGTTTGGAGGTGCTTCCAGAAGAATTTTCCCTGAAGGTTGTAATCGTAACGACGGCTATTGGCATCCAGGAAACGATGACGGTAGTCTGCTGCCTGTCCGGTCTTGGGGTATTCCAGACGGTAAATGTCAAAGTTCTCCTTTGCTCGCTTGTTGTGTCTGAAGTCACCACTTATATCCAGCAGATTTCCCTGAAATGCCAAAGCGCTGTGAGCGGTCAATTTATGAAAGGCTTGGTTGTCCTCGGCCGACACGTCATTCTTCAGGCGATTTAGTGTCAGCTTGCGAAGCTCCTCGTTCATCGGTTGCAGGAATACGCTGTCGAGAATATTCTCCGTGCTTTCCGTTCCGGGCAGGGAGGAAAAAGAAGCAGAGCGTAGAGCGTCTTTGTGATCCTGATGACGGTAACCGCCGGAGTATCCGATTTCGTAAAGGCGACCGTTTCGGGGGCGCAACGTCAGTTTGGCATTACCGCTTCCTCCAATGCTTTTGCCGGAGCTGTTTGTCAGCGAACGACCATAGGTATTGCCACCAGAGAGGAAGGTTTCACTAGCTGTTCCTTCTGTCTGTCGGTCACTCCGGTGCTCAAACACAGCGTTGGCTGTCAGCTTTAGTTTGCCGCTTGGCTCAAAGCGGTAGTCCGCGGAAACATAGTTGCGTTCGTGCAGTCCGCTTGGCGTTGTTCGGGCGAACCCACCGTACCGGTTATAGCTGTTATCCGTATTCAGGTTATTAAAGTCGCCGGACAACGTGAAGCTTTGCCTGTCGTCAAAGCGCATGGCAAACAGACCGCCTTCGTAGCGTTTTTCCGTGCCATATCCGGCCTTCACTTGTCCAAGATAAGTACCTATATATTGGCGTTTCAGATGAACGTCCATTACATACGACTTGTCTCCCATATCCGTACCGGTCGTTTGGCTGAGCGCTCCCTCTTTTTCATAGACTTTTACGCGGTTCACCACATAGGCCGGCAGGTTCTTGAGAGCCGCCTGCGGGTTGCCGTTGAAAAAGTCTTTCCCGCCAAGAAGCAGGTCTTCAACGAGCCGTCCGTTGACATAAATGTTTCCGTCACGGATTTCCGCTCCGGGCAGTTGTTTCACCAGATCGTCGAGCATCGAGCCGTCAGGCAGCACAAAGGCATTTGCGTTATACACTAGAGTATCGCCTTTGTAGAACATTCGGATCATGGTTCTTTTCACGACCACTTCTCCCATCTTACGGAGCTCTTCCTGCATATAAATGCCTCCCACATCAATTGTGGTTCCTTTTATTTTATCCGGATTGATTTCTATGTTGTAGTCAGTCGTTTCGTAATCCATTTTGCGGCATCTTATAATGTAGCGAGAGGGTGCGGGTGCATTGAGGGTAAAGGCCGCACCGTCTTTTGCCACTTTGTGTATGATGCGTACATGGTTTGAACTTTCCTCTTCCGTAACGGGTATTTCCGACATGCTTACCGCCACCAAACTGCTGTCCTCTCGCAACAGTTCTACTCTTGCGGAGTCAATACCGTTCTCTGTGATGAGGTCACGGATTGTTCCGGTAATTTTATATTCTTGAGCATGTATTGCTTGCGGGAGAAACACAAATAATATGAGAAACGATAGAAAATAACGTGTTATTGTATATGGACTTAATGAAAGAAAATTAATCTTATAGTATATAATACTATTTGTAAATGAGTATTTTAACTCTGATAAGATAGTCGTTGGTTTTACTTGTATATACATGGCGTTCTGTTTTTGTTATAGCAAATATATATATTTTTTGAATACATTCAATTATTTATAAGAAAATATGCTTTTTGGATTTTATTTGCCAGAAGGCCATTTCATATATAGTTTGTTTTTTGCCTTATTTTGTCCGGTGTTTCTGTTGGGAAACTGATATTTTCGGGAAGGAAGTCATTTTGTATTTAATTTTTATCGGTCTGTAGTCTTGTTCTTGCATCTTCGGCAAAAAGTTCCGGAAACATCGTGATGATCTTTACGAAACATCATGATGTTCCCGGAATTTTATCGTGACGACTCGAATGTCGGTATTCTTTGAAAGAATTTATTCTTGTAGTATTTTGTAAATCAGTGTTTTGAATAAATAAATAAAGCGAAAGGAAAATACGGGAGGTTTGTCCGTATTTTTCTTTCGCTTCGAAAGTCAGATCTGGGGAAGCTTGTATGTTCCGCCTGAACCGGTTATAGGGGTTAGAAATTAAATCCGGCTCGCACATAGGCACCGAAAGCTTTGCTTCGGCTGCAATAGTGCAGGGTAGCACCGATGGGACCGATGATGGTCTTCCAGTCATACTTTATGGCTCCTCCAATGATATGATAACCCTTTTCCTCATTCGACCCGAATCCATCCTGAAAGAATCTCAGCCATTTGTCGGTAGTGATGGCCAGATTGCCTACTACACTGACATAGTGTACTTTTCCGATGCGCTGGCGTAATTCCAGTCCGCCGAGAGCCAAGGCACGGTGGGCGATTTCAAAACGGTTGATGCCGTAGAACGGAATCTGCTGCTCGAAATACTTTCCGGCTTCCTGTCCGCCCAAAGTATTCGATTCGGAAACAGTGTTGCTGGCGGTGACATAGCGTCCGGTTGCCCAGGAGTGGATGGTAAAGCGGGTGTTTACCGATGCGGCGCTTTCCCAGTGAACACTGGTTACGTGAAACGGCTTCTGATGATTGAGCGATATGACATACTTGTATAAAGCCGAGAATTTCTGTCCGGTGGTGGCAAAATACGGGTGATCCATACTGTTGAAGGAACATTCGGCTCCCAGTTTGAAATAGCTTTCCTTTTCAATGTTTTCTTCAAAACGATGGTTTTCGGATTTGAAAAGGAAATCGCCATAGTTGTAGTTGATGATTTCACTGCCGAAGTTTATCAGCATCTTTTTCCAGCTACGTCCGAAGTGCAGGATCAGGCGGTTTTTGTTGAAGTTGACTTCACAGACGCGTTCGCCCTTATTGTAAATGTTGAAATCGTTGAATTCTATTTTATAAGCCGCCGCCAAGTTCCATTCCTTTCCGAGATGGAAGGCATAGTCCAGTCGTCCCGTCATCTTGTTACCCAGCCGGGCTGTCAGAGCGAACGAGTGGCGAGGCAGTTTCTTGAACTGAAACTGTGTGTTGAAAATCAGGGCCGCCATTTCCTCGTTATCATATCTGGCGCCCAGATTCAGAGTATTCTTGGGTGCGTCGCCGATGAGCAGATGTTTGTACTGTTCATGTTTCTCGTCGGCATCCGTAAGGAAACGTACGGGGCTGGTCTTTCTGGCCGGATTTTCATTGCTCACGTCGCCTAACTTCTCTTTGATGGCATAAATCTGGTCGATCTTGCTCATGGCGGCCTGTTCGCCACGGTTGATCAGCGTGTCGATGGCTTCGGTTCTGAAGCTGGCCGTGCTGTATCCCTTGATGTTGATCTTGATGTAGACATCCGAATTCCGGATATTGCTTTTCCACCGGTCCTGACTTTGCAGATCGATGAGCTGCATGAACTGGGCAAAGATATCGTTTTCCAGCTCATCGGCACTTTTGAGTTCCTCCTGCACATCGGCGCCGATAATGATGTCTGCTCCCATTTGGCGCGCCACATCCACCGGATAATTGTTTACCATGCCGCCGTCGATCAGGATATGATCGCCCAGAACCACCGGAGCGAAGACTCCGGGCAGCGACATACTGGCACGCACGGCGATAGGCAGTACGCCCGAGGTGTGCACAATCTCCTGACCCGTAACCACATCCTGCGAAACGCAGGCAAAGGGGATCGGAAGCTTCCGGAAGTCAATCGAATCATGATAACCTTCGGTCAGTTCCCAAAGCATGTTTCCGATATTGCGTCCGCGGAGCACACCGCCGCTGATGGCATCCTGCGGTTTTTCGTGGAAGGGTAGTGAAAGGATATACCGGTCGCTTTCCTCCTTGCTTTCCAGGCTCATGTTCTCTCTTTTCTGCTGGTCGCTGAGCAATTGCTTCCAGTCCTGTTTCATCATGATGCTGTCCAGTTCCTCGGGCGAGTAACCGATGGAGTAGAGGCTGCCCACGATGGCTCCCATGCTGGTGCCCACAATATAGTCAATAGGAATGCCGGCTTTCTCGAGGACCTTAAGAACGCCCACATGCGCCGTTCCTTTGGCACCGCCACCGCTGAGCACAACGCCCACTTTTGGCCTTGATTCCGCGATATTGGGCAGTGCGTACAATAAAAAAGTTAGGATAAGGATTAGTTTCTTCATTGTCAAAATGTGAGTGAAGTATGTCAACTTGTCAGTCAAAAAGAGCTTTTTTTGCCGTGAATATGTCATATCTTCGGGTTTGGAAGCAAAGATACATTATTATATATTAATAACTCCCTACAATGGCTTTATAATTTTAGGATAATAATTTTTTTTCGCCTTTGTTCTGTTTTGGCACGGGGTTTGTTTTTAATTATGCGGATGGCGCTCTGAAAAGGCGGTCATCCGGAGAGAATTTAAAATCATTTATTCAGATAATAATAAAAACAAATATAATTATGGGAAAGATTATTGGTATTGACTTAGGAACAACAAACTCATGTGTTTCTGTATTCGAAGGTAACGAACCTGTAGTAATCGCTAACAGCGAAGGTAAGCGTACTACTCCTTCAATCGTAGCTTTTGTAGATGGCGGCGAGCGTAAGGTGGGAGATCCTGCCAAGCGTCAGGCTATCACTAACCCAAAGAAGACTATCTTCTCAATCAAGCGTTTCATGGGTGAGACTTACGATCAGGTTCAGAAAGAGATCGCACGTGT
>CAJMQV010000047.1 GCA_905215575.1 uncultured bacterium
TGATGCCGTGTTTGATAAAGAAGTAGAATTCGATGCAGCCGATATCGAGCCAATGGTAACTTATGGTACCAATCCGGGTATGGGAATGGGTATTACGAAGAATATTCCTTCTTTGGACCAGATTGAGGTGGCCGGTCAGGCTTCTTTCAAGAAAGCACTCGACTATATGGGATTTGCACCGGGTGAGCAAATGATCGGTAAGCCGGTAGATTATGTTTTCTGTGGTTCCTGTACGAATGGAAGAATAGAAGACTTCCGTGCTTTTGCTTCGATTGTGAAGGGACGTAAGAAAGCCGATCATGTGATTTGCTGGTTAGTACCGGGTTCATGGGCCGTGGCACGTCAGATTGAGGAGGAAGGTCTGGATCAGATTTTCAAGGCGGCAGGATTTGAATTGCGTCAGCCGGGCTGTTCAGCTTGTCTGGCTATGAACGATGACAAGATTCCAGCCGGAAAATTGTCTGTATCTACTTCGAATCGAAATTTTGAAGGCCGCCAGGGCCCTGGAGCACGTACCGTATTGGCCAGTCCGTTGGTTGCGGCAGCTGCAGCGGTAACGGGAGTAATAACAGATCCAAGAACATTAATGTAAAGACGATTCCATGAAACAGAAATTTGACATCATAACAAGCACTTGTGTGCCCTTGCCTTTGGAAAATGTGGATACCGACCAGATTATTCCGGCACGCTTCCTGAAAGCTACAACTAAGGAAGAGAAGTTTTTCGGTGAGAACCTGTTCCGCGATTGGCGATATAATCCGGATGGTTCCTTGAATCCGGACTTTGTATTAAATAATCCCAAGTATAAAGGAGAGATATTGGTTGCCGGAAAGAATTTCGGAAGCGGTTCCAGCCGTGAGCATGCGGCATGGGCCATTGCCGGATATGGTTTCCGTGTGGTAATCAGCAGTTTCTTTGCCGATATTCATAAGAACAATGAGTTGAACAATTTTGTCTTGCCGGTTGTTGTTTCAGAAGAATTCTTGGCTGAGCTGTTTGCTTCGATTGATCAGAATCCGGCTACAGAAGTAGAAGTCAATGTTCCGGAACAGACCGTAACGAATAAGGCTACCGGAAGACAGGAACATTTCGAACTGAACGGATATAAGAAGTATTGTCTGATGAACGCGCTGGATGACATAGATTTCCTATTGGAAAACAAAGACAAGATCGAAGCCTGGGAGCAGAAATGCATTTAAGGTTTTCAAGTAAAACACAAAATTAAACCCACAAAGATATGGAACAGAATAAAACCGTTCGGGTAGAAATCATGGACACCACCTTGCGGGATGGAGAGCAGACCAACGGAGTGAGCTTCCTGCCCCATGAGAAACTGATCATAGCCAAGGCTCTGTTGCAGGACTTGAATGTGGACCGGATAGAGGTTGCTTCTGCAAGAGTTTCGGATGGAGAAATTGAGGCGGTAGGCAATATTTGTCGGTGGGCAGCTCAGGTGGGCATGCTGGATCGGGTAGAAGTTCTGGGATTTGTGGACGGACATGCTTCGCTCGATTGGATTGCAAATTGCGGTTGTCGGAAAATCAATCTGCTTTGTAAGGGTTCGCTCAATCATTGTCTGAATCAGTTGAAAAAAACTCCGGAAGAGCATATCTCCGATATCCGAAATTCATTGGCCTATGCCGAGCAGTTAGGTATCAAGGTAAATGTTTATCTGGAAGATTGGAGTAACGGAATCAAGAATTCGCCGGAGTATGTCTTTCAGATAGTAGATGCCTTGCAGCATGAACGCATTGAGCGTTTTATGTTGCCGGATACTTTGGGAGTCCTGAATCCGCTTCATCTGGTCAGCTATATGCGCAAGATGGTGAAACGCTATCCGCATCTGCGATTTGATTTTCATGCCCACAATGACTATAATCTGGCCATATCCAATGTGCTGGCAGCCGTTTTGGCGGGTTGTCGCGGGATTCATACTTCGGTAAACGGGTTGGGCGAGCGTGCCGGAAACGCGCCGCTGGCCAGTGTGCAGGCCATACTGAAGGACCAGTTTCAGGCCGAAACCGGAATCTGCGAGGACCGTTTGAATGAGGTAAGCCGTTTGGTGGAGAGCTATTCAGGAATTGCCATACCGCCTAACCAACCAATTACAGGCGAAAGCGTGTTTACTCAAGTGGCCGGTGTGCATGCCGATGGCGACAATAAGGCGAATCTCTATTGCAATGCTCTGTTGCCGGAACGATTCGGACGCAAGCGCGAATATGCTTTGGGCAAGAACAGTGGTAAGGCCAATATCCTGAAGAATCTGGAAGAATTAGGCCTGGAACTGACTCCGGAGCAGACCAAAAAGGTAACTGAGCGTATCATTGAATTGGGAGATAAGAAGGAACTCGTCACACAGAATGATTTGCCTTTTATTGTTGCCGATGTGTTGAAACATGGTGCTCCAGAAGAACATGTGCGTTTGCTGAGTTATATGGTGACTACCGCCTATGGTTTGAAACCGATGGCTTGTGTTCGTCTGGAAGTTAACGGGCAGGCCTATGAGGCCCAGGCATCGGGCGACGGACAGTTTGATGCCTTTATGCGGGCCACCATGTCCATTTATAAAGAGCGGCTGCACCGTGAGTTTCCCTGGTTGGCCAATTATAATGTGACAATTCCTCCGGGAGGACGTACAGATGCGTTTGTGCAGACTGTCATTACCTGGAACTGGAATCAGAATACCTTGCGGACTCGTGGACTTGATGCCGATCAGACAGAAGCGGCCATTAAGGCAACAATCAAAATGTTGAACCTCATCGAGAAAGATTATGCCTGTGAAGATTCCCATAAAACTTGCGAATGACTTATTGGGATCAGATCAAGCATTGTTGATAAATATAGTGATAAGAAAAAGAAGAAAATAAATAAAAACGAATAGATTATGGATTTGAAAATAGCCGTATTGCCGGGTGATGGAATCGGACCGGAGATTTCGGAACAGGGAGTTGCTGTCATGACAGCCGTTTGTGAGAAGTTTGGTCACAATGTATCTTATGAATATGCTCTTTGTGGAGCAGCTGCCATCGATGCCGTGGGCGATCCGTTCCCGGAAGATACGTATCAAAAATGTATGGCAGCGGATGCCGTACTTTTCTCTTCAGTAGGTGATCCTAAGTTTGACAATGATCCTACAGCTAAGGTTCGTCCGGAGCAGGGTTTGTTGGCCATGCGTAAGAAACTCGGACTTTTTGCGAATATCCGTCCGGTAGAGACTTTTGAATGTCTGATTCATCAGTCTCCTTTGAAAGAGGATTTGGTGCGCGGCGCTGACTTTATCTGCATCCGTGAGCTGACCGGAGGTATGTATTTCGGAGAAAAATATCAGGACAACGAGAAAGCCTACGATACCAACGCCTATACCCGTCCGGAAATTGAGCGTATCCTTAAAGTGGCTTTTGAATATGCCCGTCGCCGTCGTAAGCACCTTACGGTTGTGGATAAGGCCAATGTTTTGGCCTCAAGCCGTCTGTGGCGTCAGATTGCCAAGGAAATGGCTCCTCAGTATCCGGATGTAGAAACTGATTATATGTTTGTGGACAATGCGGCTATGCGCATGATTCAGGATCCTCGTTTCTTCGATGTGATGGTAACCGAGAACACCTTTGGTGATATCCTTACAGATGAAGGTTCTTGTATTACCGGATCAATGGGACTGTTGCCGTCGGCTTCTACCGGTGAGCATACTCCGGTTTTCGAACCGATTCACGGTTCATGGCCTCAGGCCAAGGGCTTGAACATTGCCAATCCGCTGGCACAGATCCTTTCTGTAGCTATGTTGTTTGAGTATTTTGATTTGAAGGAGGAAGGAGCTATGATTCGCAAGGCTGTCAATGCTTCGCTTGACGCTCATGTTCGTACTCCGGAAATCCAGGTTGAGGGTGGCGCCAAATATGGTACGAAGGAAGTTGGTCAATGGATCGTTGATTATATCAAAAAGGCTTAACCTCAAGTAATAAAAGACAAAAAGTTCCTGCTCTGTTCCGGAGCCAGGAACTTTTTTTATACATTTGTTCCGGATCTGTTTGCCTGTAGTTGGGTAATGTCTTTTGGGGATAAGAAAAGCAGATCGGGTTTCTATATGAATTAATTTCCTAATGTTAGGACATCCTATTATGAAAAAAACATTATTGGCTTTATATCTTCTGGCAGGGGCGTTTTCCGCATCGGCACAGAGTTATCAGGATTTAGTGAAACAAGGGCTCGATGCCATTTCGCGCGACAGTCTGATGCAGGCTGAAGATTTATTTCGTGCAGCTTTGAAAAAAGAGCCGGCTTTGAAGTCAAATGCTTTATTGTTTAATTATATCGGACAGATACAGGAGAAGACCGGACGTGATGCTGAGGCATTGGAATCCTATAATTTAGGAATAAATCTGTCTCCTCATACAATGGGACTTCTGTTAAACCGTGCAGCTCTGTATATGCGTACCGGGCGCAAGGAGAAGGCTTTGACGGACTACAGCGATATACTTGATTTGAATCCGGACCATCGCCATGCCTTGATGATGCGGGCCTATATCTATACATCTCAGAATCTTTTCAAGAATGCACGTTTGGATTATGAACATCTTCTTCGTCTTGAACCGGACAACGAGGATGCTATATTAGGGTTGCTTTTGTTAAATGACAAAGATAACCGACCCAAGGAGGCCATGGATCAGATTAATCAGCTGATTCAGAAAAGTCCCCGTCGTGCCGATTATTATATAGTCCGTGCCGAGATGGAGATGAACCGTAAAGCCTATGAATCTGCGGAAGTGGATTATATGAAAGCTATAGAACTGGAGCCTGAGAATGTGATTTATTATATGAATCGTGCGTCATATTATATAAAGACCGGACAAAAGGACAAAGCGCGTCAGGATCTGAAAAAAGCCAGTTCCCTGAATGCTGATCCTGGAGAACTGGCTGATCTATATCAACAGCTTGAAGATTAATTCCTGTTTTCGGGTAATGCTTCAGATTTTACGGCTGTCTTGGAAATTATTTTCTTTAGAGTATAGATGTATTTTGAGGCATCTTGAGGTATATTCTTGCGTTCGGTACGTTGCAGGAGCAATAGATATTCGTATCCAGGCTCATAATGAAATCCTTGGATATCAGAATAGAAATATTGCCATTCCTCTGTCGGTTTATATTTGATCAGAAAACATGATTGTGGGCCAACACCATGCCCGATTCTTTTTTCAGATGCAACGAACATCTGAATTTCTATGCTTTTGTTTGTTGTTTCAGAGGTGGTTTCCTGCAAATTTGTTTTTGAGGTGCTGCATGAGGCAGACAAACAAAGAATGGATAGCAGGAGAAAGATATTTGAGATATATTTCATATAATGGAAACTGATTAAAAACAGAAATGTCAGCAGGTCTGAAGAATAGGAAATTTTCATCAGTCTGCTGACATTTCTATTTATGAATTAAAACTTTTAAATAAGACGCTTTGGTCTTTTATTTGTTGCGAATGATAGTCTGAGCACGATCCGGACCTACAGACAGGATAGTGATCGGAGTTTCCAATTCGTCTTCCAAGAACTGAATATAGTTCTTGAATGCTTCTGGGAAATCCTTTTCATCGGTAATGCCGGTCAAATCGCACTGCCATCCCGGGATGTCTTTGTATACAGCCTCGCAGCCTTCTGTTTCAAACGGTACATTCTCCAGAATAACACCGTCTTTCTTATAAGCTACACATGCCTTAATGGTTTCAAAGCTGTCCAGAACGTCGCTCTTCATCATAACCAGCTGAGTCACACCATTGATCATGATGGCATATTTCAAAGCTACCAGATCTACCCAACCGCAACGACGGTTTCTTCCGGTAACTGCGCCATATTCGTGACCGATTTCACGGATCTTGTCACCAGTCTCATCAAACAGCTCTACCGGGAATGGGCCTGAACCTACACGGGTGCTGTAAGCTTTAAAGATACCGAATACCTCACCAACCTGTTTCGGGCCGATACCTAATCCGGTGCAAACACCGCCGCTGGTTGTATTGGATGAGCTGACGAACGGATAAGTACCATGATCGATATCCAGCATAGTACCCTGAGCGCCTTCTGCCAACACACTCTTGCCTTCTTTCAAATATTGATTGATTTCTACTTCGGTGTCTGTCAATGGGAAAGTACTCATGTAACGGATGCCTTCCATCCAAGCCTTTTCTGCTTCTGTAATATCGTAATCAGTGAAGTTCAAGTCTTTCAGGATCTGCTCATGTCTGGCTTTCAGAGTCTGATATTTGCTTTCAAAGTTTTCCAGAATATCACCTACACGCAAACCGATACGACTGGCCTTGTCGCTATATGTAGGACCGATTCCTTTTCCTGTTGTACCCACTTTGTTTTTACCTTTTGCAGCTTCATAAGCACGGTCAAGTACTCTGTGAGTCGGCAGAATCAGGTGAGCACGTTTGCTGATATGGAGTCTTTTCTTCAGATCATATCCGGCTGTTTCCAGTTCTTTGGCTTCCGCCATGAAGAGATCCGGTGCAATAACGCAACCATTACCGATAATATTGATCTTGTCTTCTGCAAAAATTCCGGAAGGAATAGATCTGAGGACAAATTTCTTACCTTCGAAAATGATGGTGTGACCGGCATTAGGACCACCGGCAAATCTGGCAACAACATCATATTTCGGAGTAAACACGTCTACTACCTTACCTTTTCCTTCATCTCCGAATACGATTCCAAGAAGGGCATCTACTTTTCCTTTTTCCATAATTGGATATTTATTGTTTATTCTTTTTGTTTATTTATCCATACATGCCTTACATTTGGCACACATACCATATAAATGAAGTCTGAAATTTTCAATTTTAAAATCTGAGATTCCGATGTTATATAATTGTGAGGCGATGTAATCGTTTGAAATCAGTTTTGTTTCTCTGCAGTGTCTGCATGTAAGTTCGATTAGGTTTTGGTTTCCATATACCTTGCAGTACACTGTGCTGTTTTTATCTTTCAATTCATTGATGACGCTTGCATCTAATAAAATTCGAATGCAATTATACACTGTTGATCGGCAGATATGAACTTTTGGAAATAATTCCTGATGTTTTTGGAGAATGTCTTCTATAGACACCTTATCCTCCATGTTGTATATCGTCTTTAGAACTGTTTCGCGCTCTAATGTTTTTCTTAAACCATTTTCGGTAATATAATCAGTCAGGGCTTTTAGAGCCAAAATTTCTGCGCTATCTTCTTGCATGTTTATATAGTTATTTGCAACAAAGTTAGTGCTTTTTAATGAAAGCGTACCTATCCCTAAAAATATTTTTCAGAAAAAATGGTCTAATCTTTAAATTTGGAGTATTTTTTCTATGTCGTTGCTCCGTTGTTCGTTTATTTCCTCATACTTGATCAATGCATTGGCAATTGCTTTCTTGAGCGCTCCTGTGGCGCAATGCATATTGGCTTCTGCCTGATCGAGAAATTCATTTTCAGCCTGTTCGTTCAAGGGAGCACCTTTCATGAAGAGCCGTGCCAGCAACAGATAACCGCATAATTGAAACATTTCTTCTTCACGGGCTATCCATTGGAATACCTTTTCCGAAGCATATGGCAGCTTTTGAAACAGATTGATTACGGTGAGTTGGGCTATTTCTGCATTAGGCATGTTTTCAATCCAGATTTCCGCTATTTCCGGATAGAATGAATCAACGGGTTGGAGCATACCTGCCAGAATTTTGCATTCCCGGATATTTTCCTTCCAAAGAGCCTGTGCCAGATCGTGATCCGGTTGGAATTCGTTTGCGATACTTTGCAGGCGAGGTATCTCTACACCAAAGTTCAATTTGTAGTTTAATCCGTTTTCACGCATAAAAGCAGACGCCACTCCATTCATGGAGAGGCGCAGCTCTTGTTTTATTTTTCTGATTTCTTCCGCTATATTCATGAATTATAATGTTGCATAGTCCTTGCTATAACGCAGCATTTGAGCGTCGTATGCTTCATCATAGCTGATGTGAATGTCTGTAATATTGTTTTGATCATCAACAACAGGAGTATATACCGGGTTGATAAATCCTTTATAAGGAGCCAGATTCAACCGGTTGTATCGTGTAAGGATTTCCTGATGTAATGAAGGGTCTACTTTTACTCCGTATTGTTCGACTAACTGGCGGGCAGCTTCCAGATCACCTTCGCTCTTGATTCGTTGGATTTCTGCCAACTGTTTTCCGAAGATATCTCTCAGTTTCTGATAATCGTTGATCTGTACGTAAGTCTTTCGGTTGTGGCATACCATTTCGATTACCTGTTCTTCTTTACCCATTTCCAAAGCCCAGCGGGCGATGAGAGCCCGATTTCTCATGTGCGCTTCCTCAATCTCCTTGCCTGGATTGATGCGGACCAGTTGGGTCAGCAATCCGTTCATGAGATAACCGTAGTACTGAGCCTTGTAGGCTTCCTGATCAGGTGTGAGTCCTAATTCTGTCAGTTTAGGATCAGCCAGATAATACAGTCCGAACAAGTCAGCCCGTGCTTCTTCTATGGTTGCGCCATAGGCTTTCAGCCCGTCCGGATCAACTCCCGGAAGCAGCTTACCGCTACCATGTCCCAGACATTCATGCAAATCCGTATGCAGGTCATCACAAACATCTTCGTATTTCTCCATAAGTTCAAGAACTTCCGGATTGATGACAAATTCTTCTTTGAAACCATTGCCGTGAGCAGCCTGATTGTAAGCATGTGTCAGATTGCCTATGGTAACGCTTTTGCTTCCATATTCGGCCCGTATCCAGTTGGAGTTCGGAAGATTGATACCAATGGCGCTTGCCGGATACAAATCTCCACCTAAGATTGCCGCTTCGATGACCTTAGCCGATACACCCTGGCAATTTTCCTTTTTAAAGCGTTTGTCTACAGGAGAATGATCCTCAAACCATTGTGCGTTTTCGCTTAATTTGCGCGTTCTTTCTGTAGCAGCCTGATCCTTGAGGTTGACATAACCTTCCCAACTGGCTTTCATTCCCAGCGGATCACCGTAGGTTTCAATGAAACCGTTGGTAAAGTCGATAAATCCTTCTTGTTCCTGAATCCATAGGATGCTATATTCATCAAATGTTTTCAGGTTGCCGGTTTTGTAGAATTCTACCAGTTTCAGGATCACCTCTTTTTGTTTTGGGTTTTCTGCCACCTCAGCAGCTTTTTCCAGCCAAAATACGATTTTTTCAATTGCCGGGCCATACATACCGTCAATTTTCCAAACCTTTTCCGTGATTTGGTTGCCTTGGCGCACCAGTTGGCTGTTCAGACCGTACATCACAGGATGAGGGTCCTGTGCCTGATCTTTCATTTTTTGATAAAACTCTTCCGCTTCTTTCTGAGTGATACCTTCAGCATAATAATTGCAGGCAGAAGTCAATAACAGATCCTCGCCGTCAGCCTGATTCACTCTTTTGGGCATAATGGCCGGATTAAAAATGACCGGTGCGATTTCATCATATAAAGCTTCAGCGTTTTTTCCTTCCTGAAGCGGCAACTTATCCGGACTGATCGTCATCAAGGCTTCTTTGAAAAAGCTTTCACTAAAATTTGCGGGAAACTTATCGCAGCCATAATGATGGTGTATTCCGTTGGAGAACCAGATTCTTTTCAGATAAACGGTCAGTTCCTGAAAGTCCTGACAGTTTCTGTCTCCAGTGTATTCTGTATAGATCGCTTCCAGAGTCTTGCGGATCTTTAAGTTGAATTTGCCATTCTGATCCCATAGGATATCGCGGCCGTAGATTGCTGCTTGTGATAAGAAGTAAACCAGTTTCTTTTGTTTTAAAGAGAGCTGTTCAAAACCGTCTACCCGATATCTCAGTAATTGCAGGTCGGCAAAGCGTTCGTCGCAGTATGAAAATGTTGTTGTATTCATTAAATCGGAAATATATTAGTAACTGTAAAAGGGATAAAACCTTGTCAGGCCTATCCCTTTTCTGATTCTTAAAAAATTATGCTTTAATATTTTCTTTAGCCATGTGGTTTATGCGGTAGCTTCTCGGTGTGATACCGTTTAACTTATAGAAAGCTGCGTAAAACGACTGGCGGTTGGCAAATCCCACCATGGCCGAAATTTCTTCCATTGTCTTGTCCATGTACCGTTTGTCTACAAGCAGATACTGTGCGTCCTTAATGCGATATTCGTTCACAAGACTTGAATAGTTCTGACCGAATCGGATATTGACCACAGCGCTGATGTAGCGGGTGTTTGTGTTCAACTCTTCAGCCATCTTCTTGGCAGAGTAATCCGGATCCTTATACTTCTTTTGAACTACGAAAATGTGCAAGATCTTTTCGTAAAGTTCATCTACCAATTCTGCTCTTACCAATGAGCGGTAAGCTGCGTTTTTTTCTTTTTTTTCCGTTAAATTATACTTTCCCATACTTCCTATTATTACTCAAAAATAAAATCACATGAACCATTTAGAACATCTCAGGTGATTTTATTTACTTTACATGATATGGCAAAATTCGCTTTTTTTTCTTATTCGTACAAATATTTCTCTCTTTTTAATGACAAAAAAAGTTAACTTTGCGCCCGCTAATATAATTCGAACCGTTTTTGCATGTATCAGACACTGAAAAAATACTTTGGATATGATTCTTTCCGACCGCAACAGGAAGATATCATCAAGAGCGTTTTAACGAAGAATGACACGCTTGTACTTATGCCTACAGGAGGTGGAAAAAGCTTATGTTATCAGATTCCAGCCCTGATGATGCCAGGTACTGCGGTCGTAGTGTCTCCGTTGATTTCCTTGATGAAAGATCAGGTGGAAGCCTTGCAGGAAAGTGGTATTTATGCGGCTGCCCTAAACAGTAACAACACCGACCAGGAAGCAGTATGCATTCGTAGAGATTGTATTGCCGGTAAAGTCAAAATACTTTACATATCTCCAGAACGCTTATTGTCCGAAATTCCTTTTTTGTTGAAATCCATGCAACTGTCACTTTTTGCGGTAGATGAGGCGCATTGTATTTCGCAGTGGGGGCATGATTTCCGTCCGGAATATACCCAGTTGAATGTGCTGCACCAGTATTTTCCCGGTGTTCCGGTCATTGCCCTGACAGCTACAGCTGATAAGGTTACCCGGGAAGATATTGTTCATCAGTTGGGTTTGGTGCGTCCCCGTATATTTATTTCTTCATTCGACCGTCCCAATTTGAGCCTGACGGTCAAGAAGGGATTGAAAAAGAAGGAAAAGACATTGGCCATTCTGAATTTTCTGTCCAAGTATGAAAATGATTGCGGCATTATTTACTGTATGAGTCGTAAGACGACAGAGGATGTGGCGGCTATGCTTCAGGAGCACGGCATCAGTGCGGCAGTATATCATGCCGGCTTGTCTGCGGAGGAACGTAACTTCACGCAAGAGGAATTTCTGAAAGACCGCATTCAGGTGGTTTGTGCTACAGTGGCTTTCGGTATGGGCATCAACAAGTCGAATGTGCGTTATGTCATTCACTATAATTTGCCCAAGAGTATAGAATGTTTTTATCAGGAAATCGGTCGTGCCGGTCGTGATGGTATGCCGGCCGATACATTATTGTTTTATTCCTATGGCGATATAGCCCAGTTGACACGTTTTGCAGAAGAGAGCGGTCAGCAGGGGATGAATAAAGAACGCTTGCAGCGCATGCAGGAGTATGCCGAGGCTTCGGTATGCCGCAGACGTATTCTGTTGAACTATTTCGGTGAGCAGAGTGCGCACGATTGTGGTAATTGCGATGTGTGCCGTAATCCTCCTTTACGTTTTGATGGAACGGTATTGGTGCAGAAGGCGCTGAGTGCCATCATGCGCACCGGGCAGCAGATCGGTTTTCATCTGGTCGTGGACATTTTGCGGGGAAATCACACCCAGGAGGTGATACAGCGTGGTTATGATGCGTTGAAAACCTTTGGTGCCGGTCACGATGTTCCTGCACGCCATTGGCACGATTATTTATTACAGATGTTGCAGTTGGGCTTCTTGGAGATAGACTATAAGGAAAATCTTCATCTCAAGATTACGGCAGCCGGTTCTCAGGTTTTGTATGGTAAAGCGACAGCAACGCTTGCTCAAATTCGTGAGGAGGCGGCACCGGTCCGTGTCCGGAAAACCAAAACGGCTGCTGCGCCTCGAAGGGCTGGAGAGCCGTTGTTGGCCAGGCACGTCTTGGGAGAAGAAGAGCAAGGCGACAAGTTGTTTGAGGCATTACGTACACTGCGTAAAAAACTGGCTGATGAACAAGGTTTTCCGCCATATATCATAATGTCGGACCACACCTTGCATTTGTTATGCAGTATCAAACCTACCAGTGTAGAGGCTTTTGGTATGGTCAGTGGTATCAGTGATTTTAAAAAACAAAAGTACGGAGAAGATTTCGTGACTCTTATCCGTACTTTCGTATAAGCGATACAGGAGTTGCATGATTACAGCTCCTGTATTTTTTTATTCATCCAG
>CAJMQV010000048.1 GCA_905215575.1 uncultured bacterium
GTGCACGATTATTTCTCCGGTATGATTTCCATACGCAAGGCCGGCATGAGTCTGCCCGAAATTGTGGGCGATGAACTGGGAGGCGGGGTGCGTCAGGTGATGCGTGCCTTTTCGCTGGTGCTGATGATTTTGGTGGGAACCGTATTTGTAACTACTCCTGCCGGACTGCTGGCTTCGATGACACCCACCTGGGGATTCTGGGGGAGTGCCACTTTCTGGAGTGTGGTGATTTTCATCTATTATATTCTGGCCACCCTGTTGCCGATCGATGCGCTCATCGGACGCATTTATCCGGTGTTCGGCGGAGCGTTGCTGATCATGGCGGTGGGTGTACTCTACGGACTGTTTACCCACGACAACTGGATGCCCGAGATCGGTGATGCCTTTACCAACCATCATCCCAATGCCAACCTGCCCATCTTCCCGATGCTTTTCATAACGATAGCCTGTGGTGCCGTGAGCGGTTTCCATGCCACCCAGAGCCCGATGATGGCCCGTTGCATCAAGAATGAGAAACTCGGTCGCCGTGTGTTCTACGGAGCGATGATTACGGAAGGTATCGTGGCCATGATCTGGGCTGCCGCCGCCATCAAGTATGCCGGTGGTTACGGACAGTTGCAGGCTCTGCTCACTTCCGAAGGCAACTCCAATCCGGCGCTGATTGTGAATTTCATCTGTAACGACTGGATGGGAACTGTCGGTGCCGTGCTGGCTATCTTGGGAGTGGTGGCCGCTCCGGTCACTTCCGGCGATACCGCTTTCCGCTGCGCCCGCCTCATTGCGTCCGATTTTCTGAAATTCCGACAGGATACCTTGTGGCGCCGTCTGGTCATCTCTTTGCCGCTTTTTGTCATCGCTGCCGTTTTAATGAATATTAATTTTGATATATTGTGGCGTTATTTTGCATGGTTTAATCAAACTTTGTCTATCTTTACTTTCTGGACAATCACTGTATGGCTGGCGCGTCATCAGAAGAACTTTTATATCACGCTGTTTCCCGGTCTGTTTATGACGGCGGTGTGTACTTCTTATATTCTGGTGGCCCCCGAAGGTTTCTCGCTTCCTTATTATTGGAGCATAGCCGGAGGATTGGTGGTGACCGTATTGCTGCTGGTTTTGTTTGTCCGTTGGTATTATAACTTTAAAAAAGAATTAGCATGAGAAAAAACAAGATAAGAAAGTCTACCTGGATTCCTTTGGCCTTTACCCTATATTCCATTGTGATCTACGCCTATCTGTTGCCGCGCAGTACGGCCAGTACGGGGTCTATCATCTTTGCCGTCGTTCTGAATGCCTTGATCATTCTGGCGTTGTGGTGGCTTTACCGGAAGAAAGAAAAGATGGCTTTGGAACGTGAGCGTGAACTGATGGATCGCCTCCGTGATGACCGGGACCAGACTCATGTCACAAATTAAACCCTAAAACACAACCTTATGAAAAAACTACTTTTAAGTTTGATTTTTGTGCTGACGGCTGTAGGGGCCAAGGCGCAGTTTGAGAAGAACACTTGCTATTTTTCCACTTCATTTTCAGGATTGAATCTGTCTTACAGCAATAATGAGAAATTTACTTTCGGCCTGGATCTGAACGGAGGTATCTTTGTGGAAGACGCATGGATGCTTTATGGAAAACTGGGCTATGGACATACACGTTATGATGATAATGTGTCGCTTGGTGTGGGCGGACGCTATTATATCAAGCAGAACGGCCTGTATTTAGGTTTGGGCTTGCAGTATGAGCATGTACTTAAAAACGTGAACAACCTGCAGTTGTGTCCGGAAATCGGTTATGCCTTTTTCCTGAATGAGTTCATTACATTGGAACCGGCCTTGTATTACAATATTAGTCTGAATAACTTTGCCGATGGAAGCAAGGTGGGCCTGAAACTGGGTCTTGGTTTCTATTTCTAACAGTATTGTTTGCAGGTTATGACGGTCCGTTTTCTTTTTCACGGTGCTGGGAAAGAAAGCGGACCGTAGTCTTTTCATTTCGTACATTTTGGTTTTTATAAAAAAGAATATTTTTATTTGTAATAATTACAAGAATGTATTATATTTGCCTCGGGAATAAGCACTCTTGGTGCTGAAACTCCTATATTTATCAACCTTAAAAAGATAATGGTTTATGAGAACAAACTTGAGTTCACAAATCAAACTGAACCAGATTCCGGTGCGCTATTATAAGCCGGAGTCGGAAATGGAGCGTTCGGCTTTGGCCAGAAACGAACGTGTGCGTACAGATATTTTTGAGTCTGCTTCTGAGGGAGCCTTGGCTTTGGCGCAGAAGGTCAGCAAAATCATACGGGATAAAGAGCAGCAGGGAAAAGATTGTGTCATCGGCCTGGCCGGTGGTTCTTCTACTGCCGAGGTATATGCACAGTTGGTGCGTATGAACCATGAAGAGGGATTGAGCTTTGCTCATGTGATTTTCTTTATCGGTTATGAATATTATCCGTTGCCTTCGGCCGAAGGAGCAAGCAATTACCGTTTTATTCAGGAGGCTTTCCTAAGCAAGATTGAATACAAGAAGTGTTATGCCCTGAACGGCACAGTGCCACAGCAGGACGTAACAGCGGAATGTCGTGCCTTTGAAAAGGCCATACAGGACTGCGGAGGACTGGATATCATGTTGCTGGGTATCGGTCAGGGCGGTAATGTGTTGCTGAACGAAGCCGGTTCTCAACCTTCATCAAAGACCCGTCTGATGCTGTTGGGCGACAATTCCCGTCAGGAGGCTGTAAAGGTATTCGGCAGCAAGGATCGTGTTCCGGTTTGCGCCTTGACCATGGGTATTGCCACCATTCTGGCTGCCCGCCATGTCTTCCTGATGGCTTGGGGCGAGGAGAAAGCCGAAGTGGTGCGCCGTGCGGTAGAGGAGAAAATGTCAGAATCAGTTCCGGCTTCTTTCCTGCAGATGAACAGCGAGGCCCGCGTTTATCTGGATCTGACTTCGGCTGCCAAACTGACTCGTATTCAACGTCCTTGGCTGGTTACTTCCTGCGAATGGAACAACAAGTTGATCCGAAGCGCTATTGTGTGGTTGTGCGGCGTGACCGGCAAACCGATTCTGAAACTTACCAATAAGGATTATAACGAGAACGGACTGAGTGAGCTGCTGGCTCTTTACGGTTCGGCCTATGATGTGAATATCCGTGTGTTCAATGATTTGCAGCACACCATTACCGGCTGGCCGGGTGGAAAACCGAACGAAGACGATACTTACCGTCCGGAGCGTGCCAAGCCATATCCGAAGCGCGTGGTGATTTTCTCTCCGCATCCTGATGATGATGTTATCTCTATGGGTGGCACCTTGCAGCGTCTGGTGCGCCAGAACCACGAGGTGCATGTCGCTTATCAGACTTCCGGAAACATTGCTGTGGGCGATGAAGAGGTAATGCGCTTCCTGCACTTCATCAACGGCTTCAACCAGTTGTTTAACGACAGCAAGGATGAGGTAATCCGTGAGAAGTATGCCGAGATCAAGAAATTCCTGAACGAAAAGCAGTCCGGCGACTTTGATACCCGTGATATCCTGACCATCAAAGGTCTGATCCGTCGTGGCGAGGCCCGTCTGGCAAGCACTTACAGCGGCATTCCGTTGAATCGCGTGCACTTCCTCGACTTGCCGTTCTATGAAACCGGAAAGATTCAGAAGAACCCGATCAGCGAGGCCGATATTGAAATTGTGCTGAACCTGCTGCGTGAAGTGAAGCCGCATCAGATCTTCGTTGCCGGCGACCTGGCCGATCCGCATGGAACACACCGTGTATGTACCGATGCCGTGTTTGCCGCTATCGATATCGAGAAGGAAAATGGTGCCGAGTGGCTGAAGGATTGCCGCATCTGGATGTATCGCGGTGCCTGGGCTGAGTGGGAGATTGAAAACATTGAGATGGTAGTTCCGATCAGTCCGGAAGAACTCCGCTTCAAGCGTAACGCTATCCTGAAGCACGCGTCACAGATGGAAAGCGCTCCGTTCTTAGGTAACGACGAGCGTCTGTTCTGGCAGCGTTCTGAGGACCGCAACCATGGAACAGCCGAACTGTATCAGGCTTTGGGTCTGGCTTCATATGAGGCTATGGAGGCCTTTGTGGAATATATTCCGCTGTAATCAGATACTTATGGATAAAAAATAATGCCCTCAAAACAGTAGCAAGGCTGTTTTGAGGGCTTTTTGTACAATAAAATATATTGGGGGAACTTGATTTTTCGGTTTAACCGACACCTAAATCCGTATTTTCTATCAGAATCTCGATACCGGGTTCCTGGCAGAGTGTCGGGTATATTTCTTGAGAAAACCAGCGGACCAGTTCTTCATCACGCTTTACGGGAGTAGAGTTGTTGCAGAATACGTTAATGCTGAAATACTCAAACAGGCGGCGTGCCGTGGCAATGTCTTGCAGAATGTCTTCGCGGGTCTGGCCCTGTGTGCAGCACAGCAGACAGATTCCTTGAAAATATCGGGCGATATCCTCCGGTGTGGTCTGAGGCGGTATACCTTTATTCCAGCTGGAGCGCAAGGCCGGATTGAAACTTTCCACTCCGCAGCGAAATTTCACTTTACATTGTGAAAAGCGGGCGGCAAACTCTTGCAACCGATTCCGATACATGTAGTGTGCTTCGAACCACAGGGTGTGTATCTGTTTTTGGCTGACAATTTCCGCAATCAGTTCCAGGGTCTGTTTATCCAGTTCCGGAGCAGAACCGGAGTTGATAACGTCGAGTACGCCGTGGCAGCCTGTAACTTGGTTCAGGACTGTTCGGTTCAGTGGGAAAGGATCATCACTGCGATCCTCGTGATAGTCGCAGAAGGTGCATTTGCCCCAACGACAGCCTGTGCCCTGAAGCAGGACAAATTCACGGGGCATATGAGTATCTATTCTTGCATATCGGTTCATGATGTGAAAGGATTAAAAGCAGATGGATGAAAGTTATCGGTTATATTTTCGGATCAGATGCACGGTGGCATAAGCCATCGGTGTACCGAAAACAGACTCAATCAGGAGTTTGGACGCATATTGCAGAGCCATCATCAGCAGGATTCCCGTGTGGTGACTGTTCCGAGAAAGGCGATGAGTACGAAAGGCAGTGTGTCGAACACGTAGCCTATGGCCGAGCTTCCTATGGTGCGGACCCACATGCGGCGGCCTTTCATCCGGATTTTTATCTTTTCCATAATCCATGCATTCGACAGTTCGCCCAAAAGAAAACCTACCAGCGAAGCAATTACGATACGGGGTACATAGGTGAACACCTCGTTATAGGCTGAGGCCGTTGCCGACAGATGTTCGGGAGAGGGGAGCCAGATGCCGATTTGTGTGCAGACCACCAGCACGATGTTGCACAGGAAAGTTATCCAGATAATCTTTTTGGAGATGCGGAAACCCCACAATTCTGTGATGACATCTCCCAGCATATAGGCAAAGGGAAAAGTCACTGTTCCTGCATCAAAATAAAAAAGATTGAAAAGGCCGATTACCTTTACGGCCATGATGTTCGAGATGAGATACAGCGCTACGAAGAGAGCCGTAGCAACCAGCAGCGAAGTGTTTTCGCGTTCTCGGTTTTTGAAAGGGTTTTCCGATACCTTGTCCATAAAAAGATTCATTTTTTTAACGGCTGCAAAGTTACGCATTTTCCTTGGAATAAATTCGGTTTGCAGATTGTTTAACAAACACCAAGTTTTCTGGGATTTGCTTGCAGATATTGGAGTTTTTTGCGAATATTGCACCGAAAAACCTTCCCGAGAGGGAGTCGAATATTATGATAACTGTATTTACTAATTATATTGACTGCTATGTTCAAGAAAACCTTATTTCTATTTTTTTCCTTTTCGAGTGTCTGTAATCTTTTTGCCGCTGAAAAGATTATTGAAGTGAGTCCGGTAGACGGAAGTGATAATCAGGTGTTTGTTCAGGCCATTAAAGAGGCGGCTGAATGTAATGGAAAGCCGGTAACCATCAAACTGAAGCCCGGAGTATATGACTTTTCCCGTTCCGAGGCTTCAAAAAGTTTGTATTATGTGTCCAACACCACCTCGGAGTCTGAAAATTCCGATCCGGTAAAACATATTGCTGTGTTACTGAAAGATTTGAAGAATGTCACTTTGGACGGTTGCGGTTCAACTCTTTTGATGACCGGTGAAATGACTTCTCTGGTAGTGGATCATTGCCGAAACATTGTGCTCAAAAACTTTAATATAGATCATGAAAACCCTACACAGCCTGAATGTACCGTGAAGGAAGTCGGAGAGGATTATCTTGTCGTCGAGGTGCATCCCAGTTCCCGTTATCAGATTGTGGATGGTAAACTGGCATGGTATGGAGACGGATGGTCTTTCCAGCGCGGGATAGCCCAGTCTTACGACCCGGTGAAGGATATAACCTGGCGCTCTTGGAGTCCGATGGATGGCTTGAAGAAAGCGGTGGAAATCAAGCCGCATTTGCTCTATCTGCAATATGACAGAAAGCCGGAGGCCCAATCCGGATACGTTTTTCAGATGCGCGACGGAATCCGTGATGAGGTTTGCGGCTTCATAAACCGTTCGGAAAATGTCCGTCTGGAGAATATCAACTTTCATTATTTAGGCAATTTCGGAGTAGTCTGTCAGTATAGTGAGGATGTTGCCTTTCATCACAGTAATTTTATGCCTAAACCCGGATCCGGAAGAACCAATGCGGGTTTTGCCGATTTTATCCAGGTTTCGGGGTGTAAGGGAAAGGTAAACATAACAGATTGTACCTTTTCCGGTGCTCATGACGACCCGATCAATGTGCATGGCACTCATCTGAAGGTGATGGAATATGTAGATGGAAAAACTCTGAAGATCCGTTTTATGCATCCGCAGACTTACGGCTTCGAAGCTTTTTTCAAGGGCGACGAGGTGGAACTGGTCAATGCGGAAACATTGCGTGCCGTGTGGAGCGGTAAGATTGCTTCAGCACGTATGGCCAATCCCCGCGAAATGATTGTCACCTTGAATAAGAGTGTTCCCGAAGCGATTCGCAGTCTGTCGAATGTGGTCATGGAGAATATTACCTGGACTCCTGAGGTGCTGATCTCCGGAAACCGCTTTTCACGAGTTCCTACCCGTGGCATTCTGTTGTCAACACGGCGCAAGTCAGTGATTGAAAACAATGTGTTCTATGGAATGCAGATGAGCGCTATACTTGTGGCCGATGATGCGATGAGTTGGTATGAATCCGGTCCGGTTCACGATCTGGTGATTCGTCGGAACACCTTCCTGCAATGTGGCGGCCCGGTAATCTGTATTGCGCCGGAGTATCGGAAGTACGACGGGCCTGTTCACCGCAATATCCGGATTGAGGATAATGTTTTTGAGTCGGATAATCCCAACGTGCCTGCCATTTATGCGAGAGGTGTTGACGGACTGACTGTGCGTAACAACTCTTTTGAAAAAATGCAAGGTCAGGGCGATAAGGTTCAGATCTCTGATTCGCAAAATGTTGACTGTGACTACCATTAATGTATTTTGATAGCTAGGATGGAGATAAATAATATGATGAGCAAAAGATACTGTTTCTTGATTTTCTGCCTTTGCATGATCGGTTCCTTAGGAGCTTTCAATCATGACTATTCTCAGACATGGGTCACCAAAATGTTCTTGTCGAAGCCCGATCCGAAAGGCGGTTGTCAGGTAAATATGACGTTTGAACAGGCTTTGGAGGCCATAAGGGTTACTGACAATTTATCTTTGGGGATTCCGAAGATTGTCTATCTGGTGGGATGGCAGTATAATGGGCATGATGACAAATACCCGGCTTTCTTTGATGCCAATCCTTTGCTGAAGCGTTCGGCAGACCGTACCGCACTGGAGAGTCTGCGTTGGCTAATTCGGGAGGCGCGCAAGTATCACACTATCGTGAGCCTGCACATTAACATGACCGATGCCTATGACGACAGTCCGCTCTGGAACGAATATGTGGCAAAGGACCTGATTTCGAAGAATGCCGACGGTTCGTTGATGGTCATCGGAGAGTATAACAATCGTAAGGCCTATCAGATAAATTATCAGAGAGAATGGGAGGCCGGTTATACCCAAAAGAGAATAGATTCTTTGTTGTCTTTGGTTCCGGAGTTGAAAGAAGCCGGTACGATTCATAGCGACGCCTGGATAGCACGCCCTAGCGCCGGGCATAATGAAACGGAGATTTGCGAGGCCATGTATCAGCAGAAAGCGGCTTTGTATTGGAAGTCGAAAGGAATAGACATAACCAGTGAGTGGGTTATGGACTATATGATAGGATATGTTCCCTATGCATGGCACTTTAATGGTTTCACGCAAGCGGATTATCTGAAATATCCGGCCCATGTTTATACCGGAACGGGACTGAATCCGGATATTAAAACGAGCGACCATGCGTTGGGATTCCTTTTTGGAACCTCCTGCTATGGGGAGCCGATTTGGCAGGGAGCCGACTATAAAGGATGGGAAAAAGCTTTGGTAAAGGATTTCATGCTGAAGGTGCCCCAATATTTCTTTCTGAACCGTTTGGATCGGGATTCTGTTTCCGGAAGCGGAAACGACCGCATCGCCTGGTATTCGGACGGTGTTTCCGTTTCACTGAAGGACAGTGTAGTCCGTCAGTACGACCGGGTTTTGCGAAGAAAGAACACGGTGTTTATACCAGCCGTATGGAGAAGCGATCGGGGCATGATAGCCTATTCCGAGACTGGTGGAGAAGAAGTTGCGGATATCCCATTCCATTGGGGCAACACAAGCAAGGCCAAGATTTACCGCATCACTTCCGACGGATTGGTCTATGAAAAGGAAGTTACGGTACGGAAAGGCTGCTTGAAAATCAAGATGGATCAGGAAACTCCTTATTATATTGTTCCTGAAACCGGAACAACAAAGGTACGATAAGAACGATTTTACCAATAAAATAAACGGACAGGTTGGCGCATATGGCCCAATCTGTCCGTTTATTTGTAAGAGTCATGCTGATTTAATCTTCCTCCAGTTTCTCTTTCAGGAATTGTCCGGTATAACTTTCGGTGCAGGCGGCCACTTCGCGCGGATTGCCGCATACCACTAAGTTACCGCCCTTGTCGCCACCTTCCGGACCGAGGTCGATGATATAGTCGGCACATTTGATGACATCCATATTGTGTTCGATGATGATCAGCGTATGTCCGCGTTGGATCAGGGCATTGAAAGCCTGAAGCAGACGCTTGATGTCGTGGAAGTGCAGTCCCGTAGTCGGCTCGTCGAAAATGAAGAGGGTAGGGTCCACCTTTTCCTGTCCCAGATAGTAAGCCAGTTTGACACGCTGGTTCTCTCCGCCGGACAAGGTGCTGGAAGACTGTCCCAGTTTAATGTATCCCAGTCCGACATCCTGAAGTGATTGCATCTTCTTGGCAATTTTGGTCTGTCCGTGTTCGGTAAAGAACTCTATGGCCTGGTTGACCGTCATGTTCAGTACATCGTAGATATTCTTGCCTTCGAACTTGACTTCCAGTACATCACTCTTGAAGCGCTTGCCGTGGCATGATTCGCATTCCAGTACCAGATCGGCCATAAACTGCATTTCTACGGTTACGGTACCTTCGCCCTTACACTCTTCACAGCGTCCGCCTTCGGTGTTGAAAGAGAAATATCCGCTGCTGAATCCCATCTGCTGTGCCAGAGGCTGGGCGGCAAAGAGTTTGCGGATTTCATCGTATGCCTTGACGTAAGTCACCGGATTGCTTCGTGAAGATTTGCCGATCGGGTTTTGGTCGATGAACTCGATGTTCTTGATGCGGTCCAGATCTCCTTCCAGTTTCAGGAACTCGCCGGGGCGGTCGGTCACTTCGTCCATCTCTCTTTTCACGGCCCGATAGAGAATATCGCGCACTAAAGTAGACTTGCCCGAACCGCTGACTCCCGTCACAACGGTCATTACGTTCAGAGGGAATTTCACGTCAATGCCTTTCAGGTTGTTGGCGCGTGCCCCTTTTATTTCCAGATAGTGCGTCCAGGGTCGGTACTGTGCCGGCGTCTCTATCTTTTCCTGCCCGGTAAGGTATCTCACGGTGTGACTGCGGGTGTCTTGCGGTTTCTCGGCCAGCATCTTTTGCAGATCGCCCTGGAACACCACTTCGCCACCCAGTCGTCCGGCGTCCGGACCGATGTCTATGATATAGTCTGCCGCGCGGATAATTTCCTCGTCGTGTTCCACCACGACAACCGTGTTGCCCAGATCCTTCAATTGTTTCAGTACCTTGATGAGGCGGTCCGTGTCGCGGCTGTGCAATCCAATGCTCGGTTCATCCAGAATATAGAGAGAACCCACCAGACTGCTGCCCAACGAGGTGGCCAGATTAATACGCTGGCTCTCACCGCCCGACAGCGAGTTGCTTAGTCGGTTCAGGGTGAGATAGCCCAGACCAACATCAAGCAGGAAGGAAATGCGGTTGTTGATTTCCGTCAGAATCCGCTTGGCTACCTGCTCCTCATGCTCATTCAGCTGCAGATTGTCAAAGAACACCTTCAGCTGTTCAATCGGCAAATCTACCAGATCGGAGATGGAACGGTTGTTGATTTTCACGTAGTTCGCTTCTGGGCGCAGGCGTGTACCGTGGCATTTGGGGCAAGTAGTCTTTCCGCGGTAGCGTGCCAACATCACGCGATATTGAATCTTATACTGGTTTTCCTCCAGCATTTTGAAGAACGTGTCGATGCAGGTCTCTTCCCGTGGATTCGCTGCTTTCGGGTCACCGTGCCACAGATAATCCTTTTCGGCCTGAGTCAGTTCATAATAAGGTTTGAAGATGGGGAAGTTATGTTTCTCGGCATTGCGGCAGAATTCCAGTTTCCATTCACCCATCTTTTCGCCGCGCCAGCATACCACGGCTCCGTCGTACACACTGAGTGCCGAGTTCGGAATAACCAGACTCTCGTCCACACCGATTACTTTGCCGAAGCCCTCGCAGGCCGGACATGCTCCGATCGGTGAGTTAAAAGAGAAAAGATTGTCCGTAGGCGGCTCGAAGGTGATGCCGTCTGCTTCAAACCGTGTGGAGAAGAAATGCAGAATGCCCGCCGGGTAGAAGCGTAGCACACAGGTGCCGTCGCCCTCGAAGAATGCCGTTTCGGCAGAATCCGTCAGGCGGGATATGACCGATTGCGATGTGTCGCTGCTCATACGGTCGATGAGCAGATAGATATCCTTCAGGGTTTCCGCATCCGGATCCTGTCCGTTGAGTTGCTGCAGATAGTCCTCAATGCGCACCATCTCTCCTTTGATATCCAGACGTGTGAATCCCTGTTTCAGGTCCATATCCAGCTGTTCTATGACGCTCCTTCCTTCGGGAATGCGCAGAGGAGTGAGCACTGTGAAACGGGTGCCCGGTGAATAAGACAGCATGCAGTTTACCACATCCTCGGTAGTATGCTTTTTGACTTCCTGTCCGCTGATGGGCGAGAAGGTGCGTCCGATGCGTGCGTAGAGCAGACGCAGATATTCATAGATTTCGGTCGAGGTGCCCACAGTAGAGCGCGGGTTACGGCTGTTCACCTTCTGTTCGATGGCGATGGCCGGCGGAATACCCTTGATGTAGTCGCATTCCGGTTTGCTCATACGGCCCAAGAACTGACGTGCATAAGCCGAAAGGCTTTCCACGTAGCGGCGCTGTCCCTCGGCATACAAGGTGTCGAAAGCCAATGAAGACTTGCCCGAACCGGACAGTCCGGTAACGACAATAAGCTTTTCGCGCGGGATATCCAGATCAATGTTCTTCAGATTATTGATCCGGGCTCCTTTGATATGTATATATTGCTCCATGAGTAATTTCTTTTTGTTCTTTGGCAAAGTTACGAAAAAGTGGGTGAAGGACGTGAACAGAATCCGTGAAAATACATTTATGTTTTGATTATCGGGAAAATGATTGAAGTGGCGGAAAAAAACATTTTCTGTTTTAAACCTTTACAGCCGGACGCCATCTAAAGCATATAATCTTTTACTAACCTTTTGTTTTACCATGTTAAAAACCATTCGATCATGCTCCGCCTTTTATCTATTGTCATCATATATATAGTCAGTCTGCCACTTTTTGCACAAAACCCGGAAATCAGTCTTTGGGGAACTGTTTACGACCGTCAGTTTCGTGAACCGCTTCCCGGTGCTCATGTTATGCTGCTCGACAGCCTGGACCATACTCTCCGTAGCGTTGTAACCAAGACAGACGGTACCTATTCTCTGGCCGGAGTTCCGGCCGGTAATTTCCGCATTAAGGTAACCTATATGGGGTTTCAGCCCCAGTTCTTCCGGATTAACCTGAAGGAACGTCAGGGAAAGGTGCGGGTTGCAGACATTTTTATGTCTGAGGAGTCGCGTTATTTGCAAGAAACGGTAGTCACCGCTCAGGT
>CAJMQV010000049.1 GCA_905215575.1 uncultured bacterium
ATGTGTTTTTGTCTCTCTGTTGTAGTTGATTCCGGCATGCATCCTGCCGGGGTGGCTGAGACAGATCAAGAAGCAGAAATAAGTCGGCGGCATGATTCTATGAATCTTTGTCCGATGCTCTGGAATATCGTGCCGATCGTTTTGATTTTTCGTGCTGACCATTTTGAAAAATCATGCTGATCATTTTTGAATCTCTTCAGCGGGATAATTTATTACTCTGCTCGGAGTAGTTTGTCAATGTCCGCCAAAGGAAGACAGAAGAAATAGTTTAATAGGGAAAATCCCCCGGGAACTGTACTTAAATAAGTATAGCTCCCGGGGATTTTTTGTAGGTAAGAACTCCTTTTCATACCAGTTTCCTTTTATAGAAGATATGAATGCAAAAGAATATTTATTTGATTTAAAATGATATAATTTTCTTTTTGAGTTTTCTTTTATGTAGAATATTATCTATATTTGCCTTATTAAATAAAATATTTTATTAAATAGAGGGCAAATAAATATTTTACGACTATATAAGTCTTTAAAACTTTAAATAATATAATCTGAGTCTTTATCTTTTATTTATGAACCAACACTCTGTTGAAGAATGTGTACAGAGTAAAAAATGTTTTTTAGCATGAAAAACAAATGGACAACAGTATTGGCCTGTTTTCTATGGGGAGGGTTAACAGCTCAGGCAGACCAGGCCTTCAGGAATCATCGTTATGATGGTTTCAAAGTCTTGCCTACTAATGGTGAGCAGATCGTATTTATCGGGAATAGCATCACGAATATGCATGAGTGGTGTGAGGCCTTTGGTAATCATAATGTGATCAATCGTGGAACTTCTGGAGCCGTTAGTGATGAAGTGGTTGATAATCTGGAATCAATGATTGCCGGAAATCCCAAGAAGGCATTCATTATGATCGGTACGAATGATTTGGGTACTTCCGGTATCAATAATGCGGCTCATGTGGCAGGTAATGCCCGCCTGATTATTGATTATATTCAAAAGACATCTCCAGAAACTGAGATTTATGTACAGAGCATCTTACCAAGCAGGTTGAGAAACTTGGAACTTCAACAAGAAACCAATGATTCGTTGAAGAATATCTGTCGTGATTTTGAGGTTACTTACATAGATTTATGGGACAAACTGTTGAGTGTAAGCCAAAACAATACACATACATTGGATGGTTTGCATCTGAGTGCTACGGGCTACAGAATATGGTGTAATACAATTGCCGGTTATGTAGGTTCTTCATGTATATATCCTGAAGATGCACAGAATCAGACCGGAGGATTGGGTGGCTCATATGGCATGCGTCTTAGTGCCTTTGGTATGCAGAAAGTGAATGCCGAAGATATTCTGTTGATCGGAGATGAAGTGATTCATGGAGGAGAATGGCATGAACTGTTCAGAAGTGGTAAGGTAAAGAACAGAGGTACCGGTTGGGGATGGCCCGGACTGGGTATCGCAGATGTAACGCGTGAAATTCCTGTAATTCTGAAGGGACGCAGTGACAATGAAGAACCTCAGAAAATATTTCTTTCTGTAGGTGCTGCTGATATTAATGGTAATACCGCTTTGGCAACACTCAAGGATTCATACGATAAGATGGTACAGACGGTGCGTGAATTGGCGCCTAATACTGAAATTTATATTCAGTCTGTTTTACCGTTTGCTGCATCGGCTACCAATACTGGCCGTACAGAGCCCTTTAATGAGATGTTGAAGGAAATAGCCGGAAAATATGAAAAGGTAACTTATGTGGATACATATACGGAAATGGCTGATAACCATGTGGCACGGAGTACCTATTTTACCGGCAATTATCTGTACGGAAAAGGTTATGTCAAATTGGCCCAAATACTGGCTCGGTATATGGGGGATGATGTAAATCCTGTTTCAGAACAGGAAGCGGAAAAAATATATGCCTTGATTTCTGCCCGTCAGAATCTGGCAGACGTAGTTATTGAATCCAAGAAACTCCGTTTTGGAAAAGAGGTGGGAGAGATTGATCCTGAGAAAGGGCAGAAACTGAAAGAGGCCGTGTCTCTGGCCGAGAAGATGTTGAGTCAGGATCAGAATGTCGTAGAAGAATTGAATGAAAAGGCTGCTCAACTGTTACAGTTGAAAGAAGAAGCGATGCAGGGCATCAACCAGCCCAAAGTCAGCACAGCCGGAGAGGAATACTGGTATAAGATCTATACTCCTAACCGTGACAACCGTTACCTTACTTCTAATGGAGCAGGAAATGCGCTCGTAGGAGATGTGGATCGGAACTATGCACGGGCTATGTGGAAGTTTGAGAAGAGAGAAAAGGACGGAGACTATAATATCGTGAACCGTGCGGATCATTCCTATCTTAACCCGAATGCGGCTTACAATGCTGCCGTGTCTACTCAAAAGGATGAGCCGGAGAAAGGTTGGAGCTTAAGTTATTCCAATGCGCCGGGTACCTATATCATTACGAGTGGAACTGTTGAATTGAATCAGACCAGAGGAAATCAGAATTATGCGATTTATAACTGGAGTAGCAACCAGACAGGAACAGACCGTACAGATTCAGGATGCCAGTTTGCCTTGAGTGAAGCCGGTGAGCCTACTGATGAACCGGTAGTAGATGAAAAACCGATGTTGACCTATACAAATATAGAAATGGACGGTACTGCACCGTTCCGAATTCCGGATGTTGATGCCGAACAGGTGATGAAGGCAAAAACATTGAGTGTTGTGATTGACTTTACTTCTGAATCCTTACCGGTGGATACGGCTTTTCTGGTAGCAAGCAGTAATGAGAATAAGGAAAACTATTTTGGAGTAGTGCTTCAGGAACGCACAAGATATGGAGTGAAATATATTGGCGACAATAATCTGAAAGGATGGTACACTCAGAGTGGCATTGACTTCTCAAAGCGCAAGCAAATGGTGATCACCATGGACGGAGAGACTGAAACATATGCTTATTATACCGACGGCAAACTGGATCGTACCGTTTCGGGTATGGGAGCTTATGGCTACCGTGTGTTTGGAAATGTACCTGGAGTAACCGGACTGTTCCTGGGAGGTATTGTTACGGAGGAGCGCAGCAAGTTTACATTTAAAGGCACGATTCACTCTGTACGTTTTTATAACAGAGTACTTTCCGCATCGGAAATAGCAGATCTGGAATATGATGATCAGGAGAAACCGGAACAAGGGGATTCCATTGCTGTGACTATGGCTCAAGGAAAGTTCGTTTCCGGAAAGGGTGACTGGAACAAAACCTGGCAGAGTACGGGTGATTCACCACAGTTGACCTTTGATTCCGGTTATAACAACATGACTTCCAGTGGAGATAATCTGGTGGGATATGTGGGAATGTACAGCCCTCAGAACTATACCTTGTCGGTTCCGGCCGGATATATCATTGAGGGATATACCTTTGATTTCTGTATTCATAACAATGGCACGCCGATTACCCTGACCGTTGACGGAAAGACTTATACTTCAAAAACAGAAGATCAGTCTGTGGCTGTAAGTGGTTTGGACAAATCTGTGGCCACCTTTACCTTGAGTGGGGCGAACAAGGGTATTATATTTAAGAACTTCCGGGTACATGTGATCAAGGACAACCGTCCGCAGGAGCCACGTGTAGAGATCTTTACAACGGCTGCCGGTGCCTCAATACCTTATCGTATCCCGGCCATAACCAGAATGCACAACGGAGATGTGATTGCTGTGGCCGATTACCGTCATAGCGGACAGGATATTGGTATTGTCAAGAATGGCAGAATTGACTTGAGAGCCCGTATTTCAAAAGATAACGGAAAAACTTGGGGCGAGTTCTTCCCTGTTGTAGAAGGTTTGGGCGCTAATTATGCGGAAGCTGGTAAAAGCGATTTCTGGGTGGCATTCGGTGATCCTTGTATTACTGCCGACAGGGAGAGCGACCGTGTGTTGCTGATGAGTTGTGCCGGAAATGTAAGTTTCCCGGCTGGAACAAGAGATCATCATCAGGGTATTGCGGTGTTCCATAGTGAAGATAACGGAGCGACTTGGGCAGAACCGAAAGATGTGTCCGAAAGTATATATGCTCAGTTTGACAAGAGTCAGAGAGGACCGGTGCGTGCTATGTTTATCGGTTCCGGTAAGATTCATCAGAGTAGATGGACCAAGGTGAAGGATTATTATCGTTTGTATGCGGCTGTTCTGGTGAAAGATGTCAATGGAGTCAACTGCAACTATGTGATTTATTCTGATGACTTTGGTGATACATGGAAAGTTTTAGGTGATCCGAATGTGCCGGCCATTCCAAGTGGTGGTGACGAGCCTAAGGCGGAAGAACTTCCGGATGGAAGCGTATTGATCAGTTCACGTTGTAGCGGAGGAAGATACTATAATATATTCTCATTCTCTGACAGTGAAAAGGCATTGGGCTGCTGGGGTACCATGGCATTCTCCGGAGAATCCAATCAGGGAGTCACAGCACAGTCAAACAGTTGTAACGGAGAAATCATGATTGTTCCGGCACGTCGTAAATCCGATCAGAAAAAAGTGTATGTGGCCTTGCAGTCTGTACCTTTCGGACCGGGACGTTCTAATGTCGGTATCTATTATAAAGAACTGGAAAGTCTTGAAGATTTTTCCGATCCGGAGCATTTTGCAAAAGAATGGGACGGAAAGCACCAGGCCAGTGTGATGAATTCCGGCTATTCGACAATGACTTTGCAGGCAGACCACACAATTGGCTTCCTGTTCGAAGAATCTACCTATGGCCGTGACTATAGCATTATCTATAAGAACTATAGCCTGGAAACCATTACAGACAACTTGTATGTGTATGATGAGGAAGTTGTTGCCGATGATATTGTTAAGGATGGATTTGAAGAGAAGCTGAATGCGATTAAAGAATGTGTCGGAAAGAATGTCGGAAACATAAAGGAAACCAGTGCTTCTGCAATAGAAACAGCCGGTGAAAAATATCTGCAACAGCCGTCAAAGGCAGCTTATGAGGCATTCAATCTGGCTGTACAGACTGCCGAACAAATTGAAATTGAGTCTGGAAAATATTATCGTTTAAGAAATTCAGAACATAAGGATCAGTATTTGGTGCTTGATGTAAAAGGAATGAGCGCATCGACGCTGAATCAGGAAGACAACCGCCAATTGTTTTCATTCAAGAGAGATGAGATAACAGGCGGATATGTTTTACAGTGTAAGGAAAATGATTCTTTCATCGGTACCACTCCAGACGTTTATGGTACAATTCCTGTTGTTGCTACAGAATCCGCTGCCGGAAACTTTTCTGTAAGTTCCAGTACCAAGGGTTTAAGCATTTTGACCTGTAAAAATGGCTCGAGTGCCACTTACGCTTCCATACATCTGGATCGTTATGGCAAGCTGGTGCCTTGGGTCACATCCTCTACAGCGTCGCAGTGGTATATAGAGCCTGCAGAAAGTATCGGTGATGATATTGCTGATTATGTAACAGAAATCAGTGCCATTCCTGAGAACTGTGTCGGAGGTTTGAGCGCAGAAGATAAGGAAACTTTTTTGCAGATGCCTGCAGAAACGGCCGAGGATTATCAGGCATTAAAAAGTTTTGTTGATGCCCATAGAATTGCTTTCAATGCAAATCGTTATTATCGTTTGCAGAATGTGATGCGAGAAGGAGCGATACAGGTTGATTCGGAACAAAACAAGCTGACTTCGGAGGCTCTGAACAATGGCAATGGAAATATGCTTTGGAAGATCGAAACCGCAACAGATGGAGTGAAGCTTTATCACGCCAATTCCAATATGTGGGCCAGTGAACCGGAGAATGTTTCACTGGTATCCGAAGGAGCCGTATACAAAATGGAAAGTTGGGGCTTCGGACAATATGGATTTAGCATTGGAAATGACTATCTGGCACAAAATGAAGATCATATAGGCGGTAATACAACTCCGGTAAAAGGAGGGGATCACATGTGGTATCTTCTGTTGGCTCAGGATATAGAATTGGCTATATCAGATGTCGGTTATGCAACCATAAACTATCCGTTTGCAGTGCGGATACCAGCAGAGCTTACAGCCTATACGGGAACGGTATCTGGTGAGTATTTAGTGTTGAAGGAGATTGAAGGGGAGCTGATTCCTGCAAATACTCCTGCTATTATTTCCGGCGCTGCCGATACTTATAAATTGGCAATCCTGGAAGATGATACAACTCCCGCAGTAATTTCTGATTTGAAAGGTACCACTTTGGCAAAAACGATAAATCCGGATATAAAGGCCTATATCTTGGGTAAACCCGAAGAAAAAGAAGTCGGTTTTTATTTGTTGGATGATTCTGATCGCACAATTGGAATTAATAAAGCTTATCTGGAAGTGTCTACAGGAACTTATGTGAAATGCTTTACGTTTAAATCAGATGAAACAACAGGTATGGATCATGTTGAAAGTGTGATTGAAGACGAAGAGTTTTATGATATGCAGGGACGTCGGGTGATGAAACCTGTAAAGGGTGTTTATGTGACTAAAAATGGTAAGAAAGTAATTTTCAAGTAGTTCTATTTTGGGTAATGTATGAAAAAGGTAATCTCCAATTTGTTTGGGGATTACCTTCTAAAATTTAGAAAGGAAATTGAGTATGAGAAAGATATATCAGAAACCGGAAATTGTTTTAATGCTTTGCGGGGTTGAACAGCCCTTGGCTTCCAGTCTTTCCTTAGATATATACGAAGACTGTATGGGAGGTAGCGATGCATTGGGAAATCAGGAAAGCGATTATGATGTTTGGAGTGAATGATGTTGTTGGTTAATCTGTGTTGTTGATTTTTATGTTTTAATTAAATGATACCGTTATGAAAAACAGTAAATATGCATTCTTTTTGTTTGGTTTGTTTTTTCCGTTTTATGTGGAAGGCAAGGTGACAGATTTGTTGCCACGCCCTCAGCAAATTGAAATGTCTGCAGAAGATGAGTCATTTCTTCTGCATCGGTCTGTTGCATTGGAAGATCCTACGGACTGTGGGCTGTTGAAGCTGTTTCTGCAACAACATCAGTGTACTTTAGATGATGGGGCAGAGGCACGTATCCAGGTGGAACTTTGTACGGAAATTCCAGGAAGTTATGATTATCTGCTTCCGGGTTTTGAGAGCGAAGTTTATCAAATCAAGATAGAAAAGAACCTTGTTTCTATAAAGGCTCTGTCAGAAGTGGGAGTGATTCGTGCCGTGCAGACTCTGCAACAGATGGCAGAAGGTTATGATTCTGCAACTCCTGCTTTGGAGTCGCTTACTATAACTGACTGGCCGGCTTTCAAACTTCGTGGACTGATGCATGATGTGGGTCGTTCATTTGTCAGTATAGAAGAACTGAAAAAAGAGATTGATTTGCTTTCCCGTTTTAAAATCAATGTGTTTCACTGGCATTTGACAGAAAAGTTGGCCTGGCGGTTTGAAGTGAAGGCCTATCCGCAACTCACGGCTTCCGAGAATATGGTCCGTTATCCGGGATGTTATTACACTCAGGAAGAATGTCGCGAACTGCAAGATTATGCGGCAGAACGAGGTGTAACAGTAATTCCGGAAATAGATATGCCGGGACATAGCGATGCTTTCCGCAAGGCTATGGGGTTTGATATGCAGACTGATGAGGGAGTTGCCGCATTGAAAAATATTCTTGATGAGGTGATCCGTACTTTTTCTAAGGCACTCTATATTCATATTGGAGGTGATGAAGTAAGAATCACTTATCCGAATTTCTTGGAAACGATGGCAGCCTATGTCAGGGGACAGGGACGGAAGGTCGTTGTCTGGAATCGTCTGGTTTCCGGTCCTCCGACTACGGCGGTGGCGGATATGACGCAAATGTGGGCCAGTTCCGGCCAGAAGGTTTCCGGTATTCCGAATATTGACTGTCGCTATAATTACATCAATCATTTTGATGTATATGCCGATGTTGTCGGTATTTATAAAAGCAATATTTATTATGAAGAGAAAGGAAATGAGGATATCGCCGGAACAATTACAGCTATATGGAACGATACCAAGACAGAAACTCAGGAAGATATCGTGCGCCAGAACAACTTATACGCCAACGCACTGGCTACGGCGGAAAGAGCTTGGATTGGTGGTGGAAAACAGTATATCGAGACTGGGGGAACTTCTTTACCTTCGTCTGGTGAAGAATATGAGGAATTTGCTGATTGGGAGCGGCGTTTTCTCTTCCATAAGAATCATTCTTTGAAAGACGAGCCGATTCCTTATGTACGTCAATGTAATGTGAAGTGGCGGATTACTGACCCATTTCCGAACGAAGGGGACCCTCAAAAGGTTTTGCCGCCTGAAACGGATGACTGTGATCTGTTACCTATTTCCTTTGATTATGACGGTAAGAAGTATTTTTCATCTGTGGCAACCGGTGCCGGTATTTATCTGAAGCATATCTGGCATCCGCGTGTACCTTCTTTCTATTCATCTCCGGATAACGGACTGACGGCTTATGCTTGGACTTATGTTTATTCTCCCGTAGAGCAACAGGTCGGTGCACAGGTGGAGTTTTATACTTATAGTCGCTCTGGTAATGAGAAAGCTCCGGAAAAGGGATGTTGGGATCGCAGAGGGTCGCGTCTTTGGGTGAATGATCAGGAGATTGCCGCTCCGGAATGGAAACAGCCGGGAAAGAATATTTTGCAGGATCATGCCACAGAGGGACTTACTAATGAAAACTTTACAGCACGTCCGCCTGTTTCTCTAACCTTGAAACAAGGATGGAACAAGATTTTTATGAAATTGCCACATGCCAGCAATGGTGGTACAGGAAGGGACAAATGGCAGTTTACTTTCGTGATTACCGATCCGGAAGGTAAGAATGCCGTAGACGGATTGATTTATTCGCCTTCCAAATCCATGGATGACAGTTCTCAGGAACTTGCCGTCTATGTGGATTCTTTGTTTCGTTATGTCACTGAGAATTTCAGAACAGAAGTAGGATACTATGATGAGGCTTTGGCCAGACCTCTTAAATCAAAGTTGGAAGAAGTATATGCTTCCTTGGGAGAATCTATGTCCGAGGCCGAGCGCATGGAGCAGAAAGAGGATTTACAGAATCTGCTGGGCTCTCTGAAAAATCAGATGCAGCAAGCTGAAATCAATCAGCCGGTAGCTTCTACTGATGTTGAAGAGGTCTGGTATGTTTTGAGTACCCCGTTACGTGGAAACCGTTATCCTTCTTCTCAAGGTGCAGGTAAGGATCTGGTGGGGGAAACAGGAGCCGGAAAGTCGTCTACCTGGAAGTTTGTTTTGCGAAAAGACGGAACCTATAATATCGTGAATGCTGCCGATGGTGGATTTGTTTCTCCTGTAGCCTCAGAAAATTCGCCTTTAAAGATGTCCGTTACGGAGCCGGATAAGGGGTGGAGTATTTCGGCTTCGGATGAAAAGGGGCTGGTTATCTTGACTTCCGGTACTGTTCAATGGAATCAGACCAATAATGCTCAGCAAGGATATAAAATCTTCAATTGGGGAGGCGGACAAAATATAACGGACACGGGATGCAAATATAAGGTAGAGCGGACCAGTTTGCCGGCTGCTCCGAAAACAAGTTCAGATAAGGTGTTCTATTGGTATAAGATTTCTACTCCGCTTCGGGATAATCTGTTTGTTACGTCAAAAGGAGATAATAATTCCTTGATCGGAGCGCAGAATCAGGATTCCGATGCGGTTCTTTGGAAGCTGGTAGAACGTGAAGATGGGAATCTTAATCTGGTGAACCGACAGGATCAGACATTTATTTCACCTGAAGCACCCAATAATACTCCATTGCATACTGTTACCGAAGAACCGGAAAGAGGATGGAAGTTGCAACCGGCAAATACGGAAGGTTATTACATTATAGTCAGTGGAACAAGTCAAATGAACCAGACAAACGGTGGACATGATTATCAGATCTATAATTGGGGAGAAGGTAAGAATATCACAGATACCGGATGCCAGTTTGCCTTTACCTTTTGGGGGAAGGAGGAAGGAGAAGCCACTGAGGTTTACACGCCGCAATCATCTTTTCCCGATCCTTCCGCTGAAGGAAGATATTTTACGTTAGATGGGCGTGAACTTTTTGAACGCCCCACTCAAAAGGGGATTTATTTATTCCTGTCCAGCTCTGAAGTTCGTAAAGTGATGATAAAGTAAGATTCTGTATATCGCAGTTCTTTTGATCATTACAGGCTTTGCTGAACAAGTTATGGACATTTTACCATGTTTTTTCTTGGAAAAATATTAATTTTGTTGCAGATATATTTCTTTTGTAGAAAATATACTGTCAGATTTAATTTTAATGCCCTTTAAAGGATGTTACTTGATTTATTAAAAGAACAAGAAAACGGAAATAAGAATATCTTGATTAAAAGAAGGATAATCTCTTATTATGCCCATAATAAGACATCAACAATTCCCAATCTTGCACGTGAACTGAAGTTGAGTGTTCCTACGGTAACCAAGGCGCTTTTGGAAATGTGTACGGAAGGGTATATTCTGAACTATGGGAAAGTAGAGACCACTGAAGGACGTCCGCCTACGCTTTACGGACTGAATCCGGATATAGCCTATTTTATAGGAGTTGATGTTCATCTTTTTGAACTGAATATCGGAATTATGGATCTTTCCGGAGAGCTGAAACAGCTTTCCATGAATTTGCCTTTCCATCTTGAAAATAGTGATATGGCCCAGGACAAAGTCTGTCAATATATTGCACATTTTATTCAGAACTCTCATTTAAGTAAGGAAAAGATTCTGAATGTGGGTATCAATATTCCAGGACGGGTAAATCCGATAAGCGGTTATAGCTACAGTTGGTTCAACCAGACGGATATTCCTTTGACTAAGTGGTTTTCCGATCAGTTGAAAGTTCCGGTGACGATTGATAATGATACTCGTGCCATGATTTATGGAGAGCAATTGAACGGGTGTGCCAGAGGGTATGAGAATGTCATTTTTATCAATTTGAGTTGGGGACTTGGCGCCGGATTCATTTTGAATGGTGAAGTATATACCGGCAGATCAGGCTTTTCCGGAGAATTGGGGCATTGTAATGTTTTTGATAATGAGATTTTGTGTCATTGCGGTAAGAAAGGCTGTTTGGAGACGGAGGTTTCCGGTATGGCTTTGCATCGTATGGTTCTGGAAAGTCTTAAAAATGGAAAAGCTTCTATTTTGCAGCAAAAATTTGAATCGAGCCAAGAACTGACACTGGCAGATATTATAGAAGCTATCTGCGCAGAAGATCCTTTGTGTCTGGAGCTTTTGGAAGAAATAGCTGTTAAGTTAGGGCGTTATTTATCTGCTCTGTTGAATCTGTTGAATCCGGAACTGGTGGTAATCGGCGGAACATTGGCTGCTGCCGGTGAGTTTTTGCTGGCTCCGTTGCGAAATTCAGCTCGGAAGAATACATTGAGCTTGATCTATCATGATTCAGAAATTGTATTGTCGGATTTGAAAGAGCAGTCTGGTGTTATTGGAGCCTGTACATTGGCTCGAAGAAAGATTTTTGATCGCTTTATGGATTGATAAGATCGATTCCTCTATAAAATTGGGTAAACTTTAATGATAACAGACTCTCCCAAAGGCTTCTGCCTTTGGGAGAGTTGTTTTTTGCTGTTACTCTGTTTCCTTTTCTTGAATGCGAATATGCACTTCTTTCTTGATATCCGTTTTCTTGATCGGGATGACGATTCCCTGAATTTCTTCCGAGTACTGGGCACGGATCTTTTTACCGTTTACAGATACTTTTGTTGAGGCTTTCACTCCCGGCAGTTCTATTCTGTAAGCTCTCTGTTTCTCTTGTCCGTCATACTTTCCTTGTGTTGAGGCTATTTGAACAGAGGTTTCAGAATCTTTTTTCTGATAGGTAATCGCTGTTGTGGCGTATTGACCTTTCTGATAGTCTAAAGTAATGCCATCGTCTTCATAAAGCGTATAAGTATTTCGGTCACCGTTCTGTCCCGGATAGCAGCGGATCACCAAGGTGTCGAGCGGGGCAGAAGCCATACTAGTATATAAGGGCTTTACCGCATCGCCCGGCCTC
>CAJMQV010000050.1 GCA_905215575.1 uncultured bacterium
AACATGCGTCTGTCTGTACCTACCCTGAACGAGTACTACTTGGGACAGATCATCTACTTCTTCGAGAAGGCTTGCGGTATCAGCGGTAATCTGCTGGGTGTAAATACCTTCAACCAGCCGGGTGTAGAGGCATACAAGAAGAACATGTTTGCTCTGCTCAACAAACCGGGTTACGAGAAGGAAAGCGAAGCTATACGCGCCAGACTGAACAAATAATCAAGATAACTATGTTCGAAAAAGAAAAAGAACAATATCTTACCTCCCACGGCTTTGAGGCTACCCGCCTCAAAGCCGTCTTATTTGATATGGATGGAGTGCTCTTCGACTCTATGCCCAACCACGCATACGCCTGGAGTCACGCCATGACACAGTTCGGACTCAAAATGAGCCCGGAGGAGGCTTATATGCATGAAGGAAGAACCGGAAACGGAACCATCAATCTGCTGACCCAGAAATATTGGGGACGCGATGCCACAGAAGAGGAAATGGAAGAAATCTATCAGGCAAAGGCTGATGTATTCAACATGCGTGAGGAAGCTCCCGAAATGCCGGGAGCCAAAGACATGCTTTATGCCGTGAAGGATGCCGGATGCCAGCCGGTACTGGTTACCGGATCGGGCCAGCTCTCGCTGATAGACCGCCTGAACAAACATTTTCCGGGCATCTTTACCAAGGACAAGATGGTGACCAGCTTCGACGTTAAATACGGCAAACCGAACCCCGAGCCTTACCTTATGGGACTGAAAAAAGCCGGTGTGGAGCCTTGGGAAGGTATTGTGGTGGAAAACGCCCCATTAGGCGTAGAAGCCGGTGTAGCGGCCAATATATTCACCATTGCCGTGAATACGGGTCCCCTGCCCGACCAGGTTCTGCTGGATGCCGGAGCCAATCTGCTCTTCCACTCCATGCAGGAACTGAGAGACAACTGGGAGGAAATATTCCGCACCTTCAGATAAAACAAAAGAACCGGAAAGGCCCAAGCCTCTCCGGTTCTTTGTTTTTATACAGATTGCAAATCAACCGATATCATTTCCTTGCCGGCATGGATACACGTTCCCATACCTCCTGGCAATTCATCTTCTCCCCATTCTCGTCAACGATCTGGAAAGTGATTACCATAAGATTTTCATTCAGAAACTCATACTTCATCACATTGTCCACACCATCCATGGCAGAAGAAACCAGTAATTTCTTGATGTGCTCAACATAACTGCTGTCGGACTTCTTCTCATATGTACCTTCCATGGTCAGGAAAACATCTCCTTCCTTGGAAATCATCAGATTGGTCAAAGCACCTCCCGGACTGAATACTTTCAGATAAGGAGCGCGTTTGATTTCCGGAGATGAATCCAGCATTCCGTCTATCATATTGCATAACTGCCATGTACCCACCAAATCTGCTTTCACAGACTGCGCCGAAATTGTAGTTGCGCCTAAAGCAAAGGCTAACAACATTAAAAATTTCTTCATCATGTCTTTCCTGTTTTAAAGTTAATACTTGGGTTAACCGTTCGAAAGTTACAAAAAAAATATTATAAAAAAAATATTCTTGAAAAAACTTTTTCAGAAAAAACATGCAAGACAAAACAGACCGGAAAACGCCGGAAAACCAACCGTTTTCAGAGGTTATTCCACACTGGTAGTATCCAGAGTTTCTACAACATTATCGAGCACCAGATCCTTGGTGATGTCATAACTTCCGTCCGGACGCACCGTTATCAAAAGCGGGATATAAAGATCCGACATCGGATAGCTCACGCTCACGGCAAAACAAAGATTTCCGTCCTTTTCCTTATCAAACGCCATTCCCTCCAATATGGCGTTTGCGTAAAAGTCGCTTTCCATATATTCCTTGAAAGAACGCTTGTAGAATGTTTTATGGAGCACCTGACGGTCACCCTGCTTCAGGGTCAGCGTAATCATGTTGTCGGCATATTTTGTTCCCGATTCATCGGTCACTACAGGCAGGGAATCCACAGCATGGCGGTCCACAACATAGGAAGCCGTCTGTCCGCGCCACTTCACCTGATCGGTATAGTGATAATCGTTCATCCGTTGCACGGTGGCAACAGTATCTTTGGCATGCGCACCTTGTGCCGCATCAGCCTCAGCCGAACCTTTCTGGTCTTTGCAAGCGGCAAAAAGTCCCATGAGCAAACCGCATGCAATGGTAGTATATAATCTCATACTTTTTTCATTTTGATAGAACAAAGGAACAAAAAAAGACTAAAACCACAAAGAAGATTGCCTTTTCATTGAAAATATGGCGGCCGCATTTACAAAAAATAACATTGCAGTGACCACTCTACATGATTTTATGAAACGAATAAAACAAATTCGTTGTATCTTTGGTAAAACATTACAGAGAAAACGATATGAAAAAACGATCTCTCCTGCTGATGGGCATGGCAGTATTGCTTTCGGCAGGCGCCTGCCGCCAGAATCCACCCGAAGCGACAACAGAAACCACACAGCAATCGGACTCCACAGCCGTGGTGCTCCGTCTGCAACAATGTGCCCGAATTTATTCTTCGGAATATAAAATCCACAAGATTATCATCAACAACGACCGGCTGACCCTACAAGGAAACATCATCAACCGGAAGGTTAACATGGACGTACCCAGCGGAACACGAAAAATAGCCATCCCCATTGATGTGGTGATCAAGGGATACACCGACCTGGCACAGATCAGCGAGAAGAACATTACCGTAGAAGGGAAAAAGATCTCCATCGTCCTGCCCGACCCGCAATTTGCGGTTACGGCAGTAAAGATCGACCGGAAAAACATTATCCAAACCGCAGATCTGATGCGCAGCCGCTATCAGGAAGCGGACATCAGCCGGCTGACCGATCAGGGAGTGACAAGCCTGTACAAGGATCTGCCCTGGAACGAGTTTCTGGAAACGGCAAGAAGCAATGCCGCCTACACTCTGTTTCCCATCTTGCAGGCGATGGGATTTGAGGAAATACATATTCAATACAGGGACGATCTGAAAAACTCGTCTAAGAAATCCCTGCTGCTTTTAAACAATGTTGAAAACCGAGCATCATGAAAAAGAGAATCATATCTATTCTGACATTGGCCATCATTCTGGTCGGACTGATTCTTTGGGGCGGCCACAAAGTAAAACAGATGCTGAACGGCAACGGACTGGTAAACCTTTCCTTGGTTTCCAATCCGGAAATAGACCGCACTCCCGTTGAAATAAACAGCATACGGCAGATCGGACAATGGGAATTTCTGTCTGTCAAGACCGAAGAACTTGTGGACTCCGTGAAAAAGGGAATTATTTTTGATGACCGCATCGCATGTATCTATCAGGGTACTCTCTCCTTAGGAATCAACATGGAAAACTTCGACAAGAGCTGGATTACGGCACAGGGAAAGGACAGCATTTCACTCTCTCTGCCTCCGATTACCCTGCTGGACCACAATTTCATCAACGAATCCAAAACGAATGTTTTCATGGAAGAAGGCACCTGGAAGGAAATGGAAAAGGAGCAACTGTATCAGAAAGCCAAACAGAAAATGTTGCGACGGGCCTGCTCAAAGGAAAACATGGATTTGGCCGAAAAAAACGCACGCCGACAAATCACCCAACTGATGAATTCCATGGGATTCAAGCACGTGAACATCAGCTTTAGAAAAAACAGCGGTCCACAACAACAAAAATGACAGGATAAGCGACTTCAAAAAGGCGACAATCCGCGCCGGTGTGACTGGTTGAAAAAATCATCCCGACGAACAGAATAAATGATCGAAACGATTTATTCTGTTCGTCGGGATGATTTTCTTTTTAGTTCCCGGCCTCGGGAACAACAAGATCAAAATCCGCGCACTGATACACCTCGGTATAAAGCCAGCGTTTGATGCGCTCAAAGTCTGCACGCTCATCCAGACCCGTTCCCCGTACCATCAAGTAAAGAGCTATCGGACTACATGTTTTCTGATAGGGAGGCTGCACATAACGGCAGTTCTCCCAAAGCACAAAACCGTTGCGCCGGTAGAAACCGATCCGTCGTTGCGCCATTTCTTCCAAAGGCAACTCCACTTCAAGCACCAACGGGTGAACGAATAAAGCAGACAGACGATCGAGTACCTCGCTACCGATTCCCTTGCCACGCACTTCGGGGACTGGCAAAATGCTCCACATAAACAAAATCCGGCCCCTGCCAGCAGGTGATGAATCCCACAAACCTGCCATCCAGCATCAAGGCATATGTCACCAGCGAAGGATGATGATCCGTCACCCGGCGCTGCTCCTCCGGAGTACGTCTTTCTTCGGGAGGGAAAGCACTTGCAAACAAATTCTCAGCCAAAGCGTATTCGGCATCTGCGGTCTTTATCTTTTTCAGTTCAATCATAGTATAAAAATTTATTTCAAGGCAAATGTAAGAAAACAAAAGTTCAGAAACAAATATTCGATTTTTTGTTTTTCACACGCAAAAACTTGCCGAAGAAAAAGATTATCTTTGCAGGAATAACGCAAAAACGGTAACCATAAAAATCAAACTTGAATCATCATGACAGAAATCATTTTTTTATGTATCGGCATATTGGGAGGCTTTGCCGCCGGATGGCTCCTGCAAAAGAGCAAGACCGGAAGCCTTTCGGCACAGATCGCAGCCAAAGAAGGAGAGCTGGAACGCGAACGCCAACTCTATCACCTGGAACAGGAACGGAGCAAACAACGGGAACGCGAACTGGAGCAAAGACTGATGCAGATGAATGACGAAAACAAGGAACTGCGTTCGGCACGGGACGTTTCGGAAAAGGAGATAGAACTGCTCCATCAGCAGATCACCAAAGAGGAAGCCGCCGGAAAGGAGCGCCTGAAGGAACAGATGGATCTGGTAAGACAGCAAATGCAGAATGCCACCCAGGAAATGCTCAAACAAAGATCGAACGAACTGTCGGAGCACAACCAGTCGCAGATGAGCGCCCTGCTCAACCCGCTCAAACAGTCCATCACCGAAATGAAACAGACAATGGAAAGCAACCGCGATGTGCACAACCGAAACACGGCATCGCTCGAAAAAGCCATAGAGGAAATGATGAAGCGCACCGTGGACATCGGCAAGGAAGCCGACAAACTGGCACATGCCCTGCGCAACGAAAACAAGACGCAGGGAAACTGGGGCGAGCTGATTCTGGACGATCTGCTCTGCGGACAAGGACTGAAAGAGGGCTTGCACTACGAAAAACAGGTGATTCTGCGCGACGGTCAGGGACGGGTAATCCGCAACGAGGATTCGGGCAGGAAAATGATTCCCGACACCATACTGCACTACCCCGACGGCAAGGATGCCATCATCGACTCAAAGGTTTCACTGACCGCCTTTGTGGATTACCAGAACGCGGAAACCGACGAAGAACGAAACGAGGCTCTGAAACGACACGTACAAAGCGTGAAGCAGCATGTCAACGAACTGGCACGCAAGGATTACAGCGCTTACATCAAGCCGCCCCGGCAGTCGCTCAACTATGTCATCATGTTCGTACCCAACGAGTCGGCGCTGCAACTGGCACTGCAAAGCGAAGCCACCCTGTGGCATGATGCTTTCGAAAGAGGGGTATTCATCACCAGCGAACAGAATCTGATGGCTGCCCTGCGCATGATCCAGATTGCCTGGACCCAAGTGCAGCAGGCACGCAACCAGGAGGCCATATTCGACACGGCACGCATGCTGCTGGACCGTGTGGCCGACTTTATCAAATACTTCGACGAGATGGGACAGAAACTGCAGGACGCACACAGCTTCTACGTGAAATCGGCCAACAAGTTGCGCGACGGCAAGCAAAGCGTTGTGGGAGGAGCCAACAAACTGATCCGTCTGGGGGCCAAAACCAGCAGCAACAAGAATCTGCCCGAAACCAACGACAGCGGCATTCCCTCACAATCAGAAAATGCCGCCCTACTGACCGACTGATTCCAGCAAACCATATTTTTCAGAACGGAATAAAAAAGATGCCCGGACTTCACTTTGAAGTGACAGCCCGGGCGCTTCTTTCATTATGTCTGAAATGTTACAATCAATCTTCAATTTTCAGGAAATTTCCCAAAGCGTCAAATTCTACAGAATAATCATTCTTCAATTCAACCTCATAACCTCCCTTTCTGTGACGCTCGATCTTCTCAACAGCAATATTCGGAAAGTTCCGCTTCAGATAATCCTTGATGCTGGCAGGAATCAAAGCTGCAGGTACCGGATTCAGTCTACTGTCTACTTCGGTCCACTCTCCCTTACTGTTGAAATCAATTTGCGTTCCATCCTCAAAAATGGCCTCATAAGTAGCTGCTTCCAGAAAATCCTTGTCGATCTTGATATAAGAAAGCTTTGCCTTTGGAAAATGCTTCTGAATTGTTGTACGGGCTGCCTGAGGCAACTGATTTACATCACGGGTTATCACATCCTTTGCCATTGCTTGAATTGACAAACCAACCATCATCACAAATAAAAAAAACAGTTTCTTCATAATCGTAAATTTTTAAAATTCCTATTTTCAGTTTATTTAATCGTCCATTCTCTTAAAGTTTCCATCTGCGTCAAAGATCACTTCCAGACCGTTGTTCAGTTCCACTTCAATCGCACGCGAAGTGCGTTTGATTTTCTCTACAGAATCTGTCGGGAAATTGTCTTTCAGATAGCGACCTACTCCCTGAGGTATCATGACAACCGGAACTGAGGTTCTCTTGCATTCCACTTCTTTCCATTCTCCGTCGGAATCAAATTCCAGTTCATCACCGTTGGTAAGCACCACTTTGTATTCAGTAGAAAACAGTTCGCGATCAATCTTGATGTAAGAAATATGATGCTGCGAAAAATATTTCTGGACAAATTGCCGGGCCGGTTCCGGAAGCTGGGCCATATCCCGTGTCATCACATCGTCCATACAAGAACTCATCAGCAACGCAGCGGGAAGCAGCAGATATAGAAATAAATGTTTCATAACTTTCTCCTTTCTTGGTTTATTGTTTTTTGATAGGACAAAGTAAAACATCAAAATAGGAATCTTTTAGGAATTTGTACCACATTCTTCAAGATTTACAATCTTTAACATAAAGACATGCATCCCCTCATATTTATAGAATAAAGGAAGGTGATAGAAGTCGGCAATCGACTTGACCAAAGCCAGCCCCAAGCCGGTAGACTCTGTGGTTTTGCTCCGGTCGTGATAAAATCTGCGGAAAATCAGTTCGGGATCCAAAGGAACCTCTCCGCTGTTTCTCACAATCAGCCATTCACGGGTCAGTTCCACTTCAACCTTTCCTCCGGCCGGTGTATGCACCATGGCGTTCTTCAACAGATTGTTGATCAGAACATGGGCCAGCGACTCATTGATCAGAACAGAACATGAGCCGGTGTTTTCAAAATGTGTCTTTATATTCTTGGCTTCATAAATCTCGTCCATAATCTCCAATATATCGGCAATCATCTGTGCCAGATTTACGGGAGAGGCATCTATGAACTGACCGTTGTTGATTCGTGAAAGCAGTAGCAGGGACTTGTTGAGCTGCACCACCCGGTTCAGCGCCGTAAACATGTCGCCCACATATTCCAGCTGTTTCTCGGTGATGTCTTCCGACTCGGACAGAAGCTCCAGCTTGCCACGGATAATGGCCAACGGAGTCTGCAACTCATGCGACGCATTCTCGGTGAACTGTTTCTGCTCCTTGTAGACCGACTCGGCACGGCGTGCCATATCCAAAGCGGCATCGTTCAGAATGCGGAACTCGTTTATGGGAGTATCGTTTTCCAGATCGGGTACCGGTTTTCCGGGAGTCATCTGCTGCAACCAGAGCACCAGACGGTGCAGGGGACGGAACACCCGCTTGAGCGAAGCATACACACCCAGAGTGGTACACAGCAGCAACACGACATACAGCACGACCAAAGCCCACCAGATGGCACGGATCAGATCGTCACGCTCCAAAGTGGAACTCATCAACGTGAGTTCATAATAGGCTCCGTCTGCCGTACGGAAACAGCTTTTCATCACTCGCACAGGCTCGAACTCATTCTCGGTCTGTATATATACCGAAGAGTCAAAATAGGTTTCACGGTAGTTTTCCGCCTCATCGGCAGTAATCGGCCGGAACCGGTAACGCTGCATGATCGAGTCGTTGCTATGCAAGAGCTCGGGATTATGCAGCACCTTTCCGATCAGAATCTCACGCGTGTTATTCAGCGCGTCGTCCGTTTCGTCCATCACTTCATGAAGCACCAGAAAATAAAACACAGTGCCCCACAAAGCCAGAAAAAACAGAATGATCAGAAAAATCACCCGATTGGTATAACGCAATAAATTCATAACAGCCTATACTACTAATTTATATCCAAAACCATATACCGCCTTGATCTCGGGCACCGCTCCGGCCTGCTTAAGCTTTTTCCGCAGATTCTTTACCTGAGAATACAGAAAATCAAGACTGTCCGCCTGGTCAATATGATCACCCCAGACTGACTCTGCCAACGAGGTTTTATTGATCAGACGGTTAGGATTCGATACAAAATAATATAAAAGGTCAAACTCTTTCCGGTTGAGTTGGATCTCCTGCTCCCCCACCATCACTTGTCTTTTATCGGGATAAACCACTAAATTCTCCAAAATGATGCTGGTATCGCCCTGAGCGTTCTTACGGCGCAGCAAGGATTTGATGCGGGCATGAAGCTCTGCCAGATGAAACGGTTTGGCCAGATAATCATCGGCACCCATATCCAGCCCCTTGATCTTGTCATCAACAGAATCCTTTGCCGACAGAATGATCACCCGCTCCTGCTTGCGCAGACGCTTCAACGCGGAAAGAATAGACAGACCGCTTCCACCGGGCAACATGATATCCAGTAGAACACAATCATAATCATAATCCTGAATCTTGCTCAGCGCCGTCTGATAATCGGGTGCGCTTTCCACCGTATATTTTTCTTTTCTTAAAGACTCACACACCATGTCGCGCAATGCGTCTTCATCCTCCACTACCAGAATTTTCATAAGAACCTCCGTTTTTTTACATCAGTGCGTCCACCTGCAGATCTTCACGCTTGCGATAGCCCGAACTGGTCATCAAGGCAATCAGTTCGCCCTGCTCGTCTGTTACCCGTACTTCGATAAAAGGCACGCGACCATGATTCATCACTTCATGCGCCTCAGCATAAAGCAGTCCGGGATGAGCCGGTTTCAGAAAAGTAATGCCGGCATTCAACGACAGAGTCAGTTTGCCACGACTGTTGGCCGCCACTCCAAAAGCCATATCGGCCAAGGCAAAAATCACGCCTCCATGACAAATGCCGCCCAAATTCAGATGGGCAGGCTTCACAGTCATCCGCACGCGGGAATAGCCTTCTTTTGCCTCAACGACTTCGGCTCCCAACATTCTTTCAAACTCATCGCAATCAAACAAATCTTTCAGTGTTCCCATATTTTTTCTCGTTATAATTTGGATAAAGATAATAAAAAGCTTTGGATTAAAGAGAGTTTGAATGGATAAAAAAGAAAAAAGAGATTTTCCGAACAACCTGTCTGTTTATTGCGTATCTTCGCTTTTATAAATAAAAAGTCAACATTATGATCAGTATAAAGATTGAAATCAAGAGTTGGAAAAAAATGCTGCTGTTTTTCCTGATTATAGGACTAATCGCAGCAGGAGGATATTGGACTACACGCTGGGTGATCCCCACCCAGGACTTTGAAATTACCGATGATCTGGGTGGAAACATCTTCCCTTCAGCCATCCTTTCTACAGCCACCACGGATGCCATGATCATCAAGCCGACCATCAAGAACTATTTGGGTAATCCAAAATCGGGACTGGCTCTGAAAATTACTTCCCCGTCAGAAAATTGCAGAATTCAGGTAACAGTGGCAGAAACGCCCTTTTATCTTACCTCGGTTTCTGAATTTGTTTTGCCGGAAAAAGGAAAAGAATATACGATTTACCCTGATATCATCTGGAACTACGAGAAACTGCGCAATAACGAACAGGCCACTCCCATCAATGTGGTGATGCAGGTCAGCGCCAACAACAAGGATTGGGGACAACGCATCAAAACCCTGTCCATGCGCAGCATCAACGAATGTCTGCTGGGATATCTCGGAAAAGACAACAAGTATCACACGACTTATGAGTTCTTCGCCGCTTATGTCAATGAGGAAAACCCGCTTATCGATGAAGTGCTCCGCGAGGCTCTGAATACAAAAATCGTAAACCGTTTTCTGGGATACCAGAGCAAGCAGTCTTCTTATGTAGACAAACAGGTGTATGCCCTATGGAATGTACTCCAGAAACGCAATTTCAGATACAGTTCCATTTCTTACAGCAGCCTGTCGAGCAATATCGTATTCTCCCAGCGAGTACGTACTTTTGAAGACGCTCTCAAATCGTCACAGATCAACTGTGTGGACGGCAGTGTGCTCTTCGCCTCATTGCTCCGGGCCATCAATATCGACCCCGTTCTGGTGCGCGTGCCGGGACATATGTTCGTGGGCTACTACACCGACAAGGGACACAAGGAAATCAATTTCCTGGAAACAACCATGATCGGGGATGTGGATATGGACGAGTTTTTCCCCGAAGAAAAACTGGACTCAACCATGGTGGGCAAAAGCCAGAACGAGGTGTCACGCATCGCCTTTGAGAAGTCAAAGGAATATGCCAACAAAAAATACCAAAGCTATAAGGAACTCTTCGGCACAGACAACAAGAACTACATGTTCCTGGAAATATCCAGAAATATACGTAAATCGGTACAGACCATCGGAAAGTAAAGTTCATACATAATATTCAAAAAAAGAAGGCTGCAAAATGTTCTGCAGCCTTCTTTTTGATATCTGATCTTATTCCTATCATGGAACAAGAATCTTCATCTTATTCACAATGTAAATACCGGATTTCAGAGGAACCGGTCGTGTTCCAACCACATTCTCAGCAAAGACACAAGCTCCACCTATCGTATGGATCGTTACTCTTTGTGGAACATCGGATGACAGATACAAACCGCCTTTGACTGCACGCACCTTCACATCATCCGCAACAGGTGCCAAGTCTGACACAGCCGTAGTCTCACCATTGGCATCAATTTCATCATAAGGAACTTCAGACAATGAGAAACGGCTAACAGTTCCGCTACCCCAGTTTGACGGATCTCTCCAGTCAACCAGAATACCCAAAGAAACCGTTGTCGGCTCAGAAAGCTGGAACGAAACTTTGCCATTGGCTATATCTTCGGCCACCAAAGCTTCATTCAATTTATCAACATCCGGAAGACCTTTGCCCTTATTGACCACTAAATAAGAAGTCAGGAACTTATAATATACTCCGAAAGTCACCGCAAACTGATAGAATCCGGCCGGGAGCTCTACGGTCTGATAAACCTTATGATTTGGAATCTCAGTTGCAAAACCTCTACCGGCTTCGACCACCATATTATAATTATATTCCTTATCGGTTACATGGAAACCGGTAGGAGCTGTACCTTGAGCGATATTCTCCAATACCCATCCCGACTTTTCTGTTTCAGTTTCCAGTTCATAATTTTGATACTGAGCAACCGGATCTGTATAGAACGGAGTTTCCGCATGCAGGAAAGGCGCTTCATAATTGGTCAGATACTGTCCGGTAACATCTTCTACCTTACGCTCGTTAAAGTTCAACCAGAAAATGCCCTTGGCACTACTCCAGGCATCTCCATCCGGGCCGAATCCTTCTCGACGTCCGGTATTCTGGTTACCTGACAAATCCTGCACATCTCCTGAATTCTGATTAAACGGAGAATACAATACGAGTCCGGCTTTCTGAGCCTCGGACACGGTTGCCGCAATCTCACCGACTTCCGGTTTAGCCTCGCCATCTGGCCAGATCGGAGCATTGGCATACTGACGGATCTGTTCCAGAGTAAGCGCTTTGTTCCAAACCTGAAGTTCGTCAATCACACCATAGAACGGAGCTGAAGAACCTCCCAGAATAAAGTTATCGCCAAAGGCTATTTTTCCGGCAGGGAGATTCTGGTTCTGACCGATCTG
>CAJMQV010000051.1 GCA_905215575.1 uncultured bacterium
GCCCGATCGGCACGATCGGGCCCTTCGTCGTTTTTATCCGATAAAATATATTCGGTTCGGGTAATACCGCAGGAGCATCAGCTGATGCGGCTTACCTCTTCTATGGCTTCAAAGTCTTTCAAAGTCTTGCAGATCATTTTCAGATCCTCCACATCATGAACACCGAATTCCAGCTCACCGTCGAAGATACCGTCCTTGCAAGTCATGTTGATGTGCGTCATATTCAGGTGCAGCTGTTCTGAAAGCAATTGGGTAACTTTGGTCAGAACGCCCACATGGTCTATACCGCGGATATGAATCGTAACCGGGAAGAACATGGTTTTATGAGTATCCCATTGTGCGGCCAGAATATGGTTTCCGTCGCTGGTCTTCAGCTTGGCGGCAATCGGGCACTGACGTTTGTGGATCACGATGTTGTTGCTTTCATCCAGATAGCCCAATACATCATCGCCCGGTATCGGATGACAGCAATCGGCAATAATGAAGCGCTTGATGTTCTCTTCGTTTAAGATGACCGGCTTTTTCTTGTCGATTTTCTGTTCTATCTCGTTGCCTTTTTTCTTGTCCTTGCTTGAGGCACTGTCGTCGTGATTACTGGTGAAGTTCAGGAACGGGATGTATTTCGTCCAACTTCTTGTTCCGCTGATCTTGGTGCGCAGCACATTGATGTCGTCTTCGCCTAAAATGACTTTTCCTGTTCCGATGGCAATATACAGTTCCTCGCGCAACTTGATGTTGTGCAGGTCGCAAAGCTTGTCCACGTTCATGCTATTGGCTTCAAGTTCATGCTCTGCCAGAAACTTGACAAGCATATCTTCACCGCTTTTCTGGTTTTCGCGGTCTTCACGGCGCAGTATGGCTTGAATCTTTCCTTTAGCCTTGGCTGTTGTGGCAAAGTTGATCCATTCCTTTTGTACATGCTGCGATTTTGAGGTAAGAATCTCTACCTGGTCACCACTCTTGAGCTTATAGCTGAGTGGCACCAGCTTGTGATTTACCTTTGCTCCGATACAGTGACTTCCTAAGAAGGTATGAATGCTGAACGCAAAGTCCAGTGCCGTACAGTCTGCCGGCATGGTTTTGAACTCTCCCTTGGGTGTTACGACAAATATTTCGGAAGCATACAGATTCAGCTTGATGGCATCCAGAAAATCGAGTGCGTTCGGTTGCGGATCATCCAGGATTTCCTTGATGGTTTTCAACCATTTCTCCAACTCGTTTTCGCTGTCAGCAGTTGTTTTTGTACCTTCTTTATATTTCCAGTGAGCGGCAAATCCCTGTTCTGCCATTTCGTCCATACGGGTGGAACGGATCTGTACTTCGATCCATTGTCCGGCATTGCTCATCAGAGTGACGTGGAGTGCCTGATAGCCGTTGGCCTTCGGATGGTTCAGCCAGTCTCTGAGGCGCTCCGGGTGCGGACGGTAGATCTTGCTGGCATATACATAAATCTGGAAACATTCGTTTACTTCATCTTCCTGCGACTTCGGTTCGAAGATGATACGCACAGCCAGAATATCATAGATCTCCTCAAAGGAAATATGTTTGTTTTGCATCTTACACCAAATGGAATATGGTGTTTTGATACGGGCTTTGATTTCATATTTGATGCCCATGCGGTCGAGTTCCTTGCGAATAGGGCGGGTGAACTCTTCAAATACACTGTCACGGTGGGCCTGAGTCTGCGCTAACTTTTCCTTGATGATGGCGTATTCTTCCGGATGCTCATACTTGAAGCTCAGGTCTTCCAACTCTTCCTTGATTTTGTTCAGACCAAGGCGGTTGGCCAGAGGAGCGTAGATATACAGCGTTTCTCCGGCAATCTTATATTGTTTGTTGGGTAACTGTGACCCTAAAGTGCGCATGTTGTGCAAACGGTCTGATATCTTGATCAGGATAACCCGGATATCGTCGCTCATAGTGAGCAGAAGCTTTTTGAAAGATTCTGCCTGAGCTGAGGCCTGATTTCCGAATATACCTCCGGAGATTTTGGTCAGTCCGTCAACGATCATGGCAATCTTGGGCCCGAAGATATTGGAGATATCTTCTACAGTATAGTCCGTGTCCTCTACCACATCATGCAGCAAGGCCGCGCAGATGGAAGTAGATCCCAAGCCGATTTCTTCGCAGGCAATCTGGGCAACGGCTATCGGGTGCATGATATATGGTTCTCCGGATAGGCGTCTTACTCCCTTATGCGCTTGTTTGGCAAAGTTAAAGGCTTTGGTGATGATTTCCACCTTTTTCCTGTGACGAGATGCCAGATAGGTATCCACCAGATGCTGAAATGCATCCTGGACGAGTTTCTCGTCTTCTATTTCCTTGTTTTTGCTTTCGTCCATCTTGACCTCCTTTGTTTCCAGGTTATCTTACTCGAATTTTCTTGCCGGCACGTATATTGTTTCCTTTGATACCGTTAAGCTGACGCAATTTCTTGACAGTGGTGTGGTTACGCTCGGCAATTTCAGACAGAGTATCTCCTTGTCGGATGGTTGCATACTTGGTTCTGGAAGTTTTCTTCTTGCTTCTGCTGTATGTGCTTTTGGGTTTGGTAGAAGCAACTTTCTTCACTTCGGTTTCCTTCCGATTGGTGAATAATTCGTCTGAGTTGTAGTGATAGATCGAATCTCCGGCGCTGATAAAAGCGCTTACACTGTGAGTCGGAAGGCGCAGAATTTGTTCTTCATGGTCATTGCCGGGGATAAGTCCCGTACGGTATTGAGGGTTAAGTGCCTTGACTTCGTCCATAGATACGTTGCACATGGCCACAATTTGCTCAAAATGCAACGGTTTGCTGATTTGTAAAGTATCAGAACTTGCCGGTAACTTGGTGTTTACCGGACAGATATTATGCTCACAATAATAATTCATTACATAGTTCGCTGCAATGAATGCGGGAACGTATCCTCTGGTTTCCTGAGGCAGGTAAGGATATATTTCCCAATAATCTTTAGAATCTCCAGCGCGCTTGATGGCTTTGTTTACATTTCCTGGGCCGCAGTTATAGGCGGCGATGGCCAAAGGCCAGTCGTTGTAGATGTTATACAGATCGCGCAGATAACGGGCTGCGGCGTAGGACGATTTGATCGGATCGCGGCGTTCGTCAATAAGACTGTTCACTTCCAGTCCGTATTTCTTGCCGGTTGTAATCATGAATTGCCATAATCCTACGGCTCCGGCCTTGGATACAGCCTGCGGATTGAGCGCCGATTCGATGACCGGCAGATACTTCAGCTCCAACGGTAGCTGATAGCTTTCCAATGCTTCTTCAAAGATTGGCGTATAGAAATTTGATGCTCCCAGCATATACGAAACAGACCGGCGCAGACGGGTGCAGTAATGGTCAATGAATTTCCGTACTACCTCGTTGTAAGGCATTTCAATGACATTAGGCAAGCGGCTGAGACGGTTTATATAAGTTTCTTTGCTATATTCCGGGTTTTCGTTGCTCGACTCACAGTTTTCATCCGGCGTGAGGTAGTTTTTGACATTCCACTCATGGAGCAGACTGTCAATGTCAGAGGTCATACCCTCCGGCAGATCAATCACCTCATCCTGATTGGTTTCATCATCGTGTACGGTTATATTGTTTTGGCCGTACATCGAAATGGCTGTAAGGCATAGCGAGAGGCATAAAGTTCCTATTCTTTTCTTCATATGTTTAATTAAAAGTTAAAACGGCATTGTAGTCCCACACTGGTTGAGTTCTTCAATGAATTGCCGTTGTTCATGATTGTAGGTTCTATCTTGAGTCCTAAATCCTTAGAAATATCAAATGATGAAAGTTCCGCGTCAACGTAAGCGTCGACAACAGAAAGCAGATACACTCCTACCATACAGAAGATGCTGAGATCGCGATACTTGCGGTAGAAATTCTTCTTGTTTTTGAAGATTTCCTTAAAGCGCTCTTCTTTTCCGGTAATATCATAGTTGATGGGCAGCATGTCCAAATAGCTGTCCGTATTCGGATCATTGTCCATAATATCCAGATATGCCTGCGAATAATCCCTGTACATCTGTCCGTTCCAGCTTAAGGCATAGACACAACCCAAGAATCCTCCGTAAACAATAGGGATTTTCCAGTATTTGCGGTTATAAACCTGTCCGGCACCAGGGATAATCAGTGACAGCCACAATGCTCGGGTAGGGTTGGGAATGAATTTGAGTTCCAGCTGCTTTTTGGCAATGGAATCGTTTTGCTTTACGAGCAGTGTTGTGTCTGTAACCAAATCCAGTCTGGTCAGGTTTTTCTGGTTTTCCTGCTCGATGGAATCAGAGATGACAGAATCTCCAGCGGCAGGAGCTATGGAATCTGTTGTGATCGAATCCAATATTGCTGCCGGCGCCGTGCAGAAAGGGTCATTCCTCTGTGCTGCAAGCGAAGAAATCCCATTGGGCCCATAAAACAGGCACAACAGGATAAAAACCAGTTTATATGCTAAATTTCTTTTTTTCAACTTTTTAAACGATCAAACAATTCAATAATGCGTTCAAGTTCCTCTTCGTTGGAGAACGGAATACTGATTTTGCCTTTCCCCTTGTCTGAGCATGTCAGTTGCACTTTGGTCTGGAAGAACTGGCTCAGACTGTCTTTCAGTATGTGGAATTCTTCAGGTAAGGTAGTCTTGCCTGCCGGCTGCGCTTTTGCGGTTGGTGTAACACCATATTGCAGGTTGCGTACCATTTCTTCCACCTTTCTTACTGACAGATGTTCTGTTTCGATCTGTTTGAATATCCGAATCTGGTCGGCTGTATTTTCCAAAGCCAATAGGGCTCTGGCATGTCCCATGTCGATCGTTTTGTTTTGAAGCGCCATCTGAATCGGCGCGGGCAACTTGAGAAGTCGCAGATAGTTGGTGATGGTGCTTCGGTTTTTTCCGATGCGTTCACTCAACCGCTCCTGTGTCAGACCGTAAGTATCCAGCAGATGCTGGTAGGCCAGTGCCACTTCTACGGCGTTCAGGTCTTCTCGTTGTATATTTTCGATCAGAGCCATTTCCATCATGTTTTCGTCATCGGCGGTGCGGATATAAGCCGGGATAGTAGTTCTTCCGGCCATAGCCGATGCTTTGCAGCGGCGTTCTCCCGCGATGATTTCATAGCTGTCTTCTCCGGTTTGTCTGACCGTAATAGGCTGTATGACTCCAATTTCCGCTATTGAATCGGCCAGTTCCCTCAGGCTGTCTTCGTTGAATTCCTTTCTGGGCTGGTTGGGATTGGCTTTTATTTTATCCAGCTCTATTTCGTTGATGGACGATGAACCGTCTGTCTGCACCTCTCTGGTAGAGATCAGGGCATCGAGTCCGCGTCCCAGTGCCGGATATTTTTTATGTACTGCCATGTGTCTTTTTCAGTTTTAGTTTTTTTCGATGATTTCTTTGGCGAGCGCCAAGTGGTTTTTGGCACCGGTAGACTCTGCGTCATACAGGATAGCCGGTACTCCGTGGCTTGGGGCTTCGCTAAGTTTTACATTACGCTGGATAACGGTTTTGAATACGAGTTCCTGAAAATGGCGCTTCACCTCATCGTAAATTTGGTTTGCCAATCTCAGGCGGCTGTCATACATCGTAAGCAGGAATCCTTCGATTTCCAATGCCGGATTCAGCTTTGACTTGATGATCTTGATGGTGTTCAGCAGTTTGCTGATACCCTCCAGCGCAAAGTATTCACACTGTACAGGGATAATCACGGAGTCGGCTGCGGTCAGCGCGTTTACGGTGATGAGTCCCAGTGACGGTGAACAGTCAATCAATATATAGTCGTATTCCGACTTCAGGGGTTGCAACAAGTGCATCAGCACTTTCTCCCGATTGTTCAGGTTGAGCATTTCGATTTCCGCACCTACCAGGTCAATGTGTGATGGGATGATATCAAGACCGTCAATATCAGTCGTGTAGATAGCCTCGCGCACATCTGCCTGTTCAATGATGCATTCGTAGATGGAGCAGTCTATTTCCGACACATCTACACCGAGACCTGATGAAGCGTTGGCCTGCGGATCGGCATCAACCAAAAGAACTTTCTTTTCCAAAGTAGCCAAAGAAGCTGCTAAATTCATAGAGGTAGTGGTTTTGCCCACACCACCTTTCTGATTTGCTAAAGCGATAATCTTTCCCATTTCTTAGTATCTTTGTTGGTACAAAGTAACGGATAATCTTACTCTTCTCCTAATAATTGTGAATGAGTTTCTGAAAATTGTTGATAACTCACACTTATTGTTGATAACTTAAGCTACATGAATAAATGCAAATATATGCATTATTTCTTTGATAAAGAGCCTTTTTAAACCTTTTTTCGTATTTTTGTAGCATATAATTTTATGACAATAATAATGAAACCTTTGATTTTTATATCGAATGATGATGGCGTAAATGCCAAGGGATTGAATGAGCTGATTGCATTGTTGAAAGATGAAGCGGACTTGGTTGTAATGGCTCCCGACGGGCCCCGTTCGGGTGCTTCCGCTGCCATTACTTCGGTTGTTCCCGTAGGATATAAAAAGATTTCCGAGGAACCGGGGCTATCGGTGTACTCTTGTAGCGGAACTCCTGTGGACTGTGTCAAGCTGGCCTTTGAAACGGTGCTTGACCGTAAGCCCGATTTGGTGTTGAGCGGAATCAATCATGGAGATAATGCTTCGGTAAATGTGCATTATTCCGGTACGATGGGAGTAGCCTTTGAAGGTTGTCTCAAGGGGATTCCATCCATCGGATTCTCTTTGGCGGATGCGCGGGCTGATGCTGATTTTTCTCCGCTTTACGATAGTATCAAAATGTTGGTACATAAGGTTTTGGCAGATGGACTTCCCGAAGGAGTATGTCTGAATGTGAATTTCCCTTCGGTGGCTTCCCTGCGCGGATTGCGCGTATGCCGGATGGGATGGGGACGTTGGAACAGCGAGTGGAAGTCGGCCTCTCATCCTGCCGGAAAGGCCAGCTACTGGCTTACCGGACAATATGAGAATCTGGAGCCGGAGGCTCAGGATACGGATGTGTGGGCTTTGTCGCAGGGATACGCGTCTGTGGTGCCTATTCGTTTGGATGTTACGGCCTATGATTGTCTGGAAAAATTTAAAACAGAATTGGAGGATTTCTCATGAAATATTATCTGATAGCTGGAGAAGCCAGCGGCGATTTGCATGGCGGACAGTTGATGAAAGCCTTGAAAGAGCATGATTCTGCCGCTGAATTCCGTTATTTTGGAGGAGATGAGATGCAAGGACAGGGAGGAACCCTCGTGCGTCATTATAAGGACACGGCTTATATGGGTTTCATCCCCGTGTTGCTGCATTTGCGTCAAATCTTCCGGAATATGGATTTGTGTAAGCAGGATATTGTAAAGTGGCAGCCCGATGTGGTGATTCTTATTGATTATCCCGGCTTTAATCTGTCTGTTGCGGAGTATTTGAAGAAGAACACCACGATTCCGGTTTACTATTACATCGCTCCGAAGATATGGGCTTGGAAAGAGCATCGCATCAAGAATATCCGTCGCGATGTGGACGAACTGTTTTCTATCCTGCCTTTTGAAATTGAATTTTTTGAGCAGAAGCATCATTATCCCATTCATTATGTGGGAAATCCGTCGTTGGACGAAGTGCATGAATTCCTGGCGCAGCATCCGGATGATCCGGAAGGTTTTCGTAAGGAATACGGGTTGGACGACCGCCCGATTATCGCTCTTCTGGCCGGAAGCCGCAAGCAGGAAATCAAAGACAATCTGCCGATGATGGCGCAAGTAGCTTTGGAGCATGCCGCCGATTACCAGATTGTGCTGGCCGGTGCTCCTAATATTGATCTGTCTTACTATCGCCAATATATAAATGAGGGACAGATCCGTATCCTTACCGGTTGTACTTATCGCATATTGCAGCACTCTGCCGTAGCTTTGGTCACCTCCGGAACAGCGACTTTGGAGACGGCTTTGTTCCGTGTGCCGCAGGTTGTCTGCTACTATACCGCTTGCGGAAAACTCGTTTCGCAGTTGCGGAAACTTTTTTTGAAGGTACCCTTTGTGTCTTTGGTAAACCTGATTACCGGTGATGAAGTGGTGCCCGAACTGGTTGCCGACCAGATGAACCCCGAACGTCTGCGCCGTGAGCTTCAAGGGATTCTGCCCGGAGGAGCGCAACGTGAAGCTCAGCTTGCTGGTTATCAGCGTATGCTGTCCCGTTTGGGAGAACCGGGAGCTCCAGACCGTGCAGCCCGTGAGATGATACAACTCCTGAGAAAAGAATAGTCCACACATATATTAAACCGAAAGAAAGCTCATATCCATACTTATAAAGAGTAAAGATATGAGCTTTCTTTCGGTTTTTATTTTTGTAATAATGCTTTAGAACAATGTAATGGTATACAGATAGATTACCGCTGCCGGAATGGCAAGCAGAGAACTGTCAAAGCGGTCGAGCATACCGCCGTGTCCCGGCAGAATATTACCGCTATCCTTGATGCCCAACTGTCTTTTCAGCAGGCTTTCTACCAGATCGCCCCAGGTGCCGAAGATGACAACTACGAGCGACAGCCCCAACCACTCCCATCGGTTCAGACTGGCATCCATGGCCAACAGCTGGGAACAGCCTACGGCTACGAGCAAACCTCCGAAGAAACCTTCCCACGACTTCTTGGGAGAAATGCTGGGGAACAGTCTGTTTTTGCCGAACAGCGAGCCGAAACAATAGGCACCGGTGTCACTAAGCCAGAGGAATATGAAGATCGAGAGCGGCAGAAAACCGTTGTAGTTGATGCTTTCTGTGGCCAATACGTCCGGTTGGGTGGTGAAGGCCAGGACACTCAGCAGGGAGAAGGGCAGCGCCACATACATTTGTCCCAGCATGGTGAAAGCCCAGTTGCTGATCGGAGATTTGCGCTTCAGATACAGTTCGCTGATGAGCAGATAGATGATAGACAGCAGATAGGGGATAAATACGGCCGGCGGAGTGATGTTACTGCAATAACCGAAGAAGGCTAAGAACAGATAAGCTGCTGCGGCGGTGCTGATAAATGTGTTTACGGTTACATGCTCCTGTTTGTTCACAATGTGGGTATACTCCCATACCGAGAGAGCGGTTATGATACAAAACAGCAGGCAGAAGGTGAGCGGTCCGTAAAGGAAGCCACCTACAATGACGGCCACGAAGATGATACCCGTCAGTGTGCGCAATATTAGATTCTTAATTTTATCCGTCATGATGGTTTAAATTTTATGCTCCACGCTGCCCGCAGGCGGCGTGGAGCTGTAACCTTTATTTATTTTCTTTATGGTCGGCGGTGTCTGTACTGCCGTCAGTGTTTTCTGCCGGAGTGTTTTCCGTGGTGGTCTGGTCAGGCAATTCAGCCGGTAGCGCCGGAGCTGTTTCTTCGGTTTCCGGTGCGGTGTCCAGCGCGGCTTTTTCTTCAGACTGCTGCTGTTCTGCGTTCAGTGTGAGCAGTTCTTCGGTGCGGCTGGTCCATGGGCGCTTGCCGAAAATCTTTTCTACATCCTCGGCAAAGATCACTTCCTTCTCTACCAGCAACTGAGCCAGCTGGGCGTGTCCTTCCTTGTGTTCCAGCAACAGCGCCTTGGCGCGCTCATACTGTTCGGCAATCATGCGTTTCACCTCCTCGTCGATCAACTGGGCTGTCTTGTCAGAGTATGGCTTGCTGAAACTGTATTCGTCATTACTGTAGTAGCACAAGTTCGGCAGACGGTCGCTCATACCCATATAGGCAATCATGCCGTAAGCCTGCTTGGTGACACGTTCCAGGTCGTTCAGCGCTCCTGATGATATATGACCTACGAAAACCTCCTCGGCAGCACGTCCACCCAATGTGGCGCACATCTCGTCCAGCATCTGTTCCTTGGTGGTAATCTGTCTTTCTTCCGGCAGATACCAGGCTGCGCCCAAAGCGCGTCCGCGCGGCACAATGGTCACCTTGATCAGCGGATTGGCATATTGCAGGAACCATGAGATGGTGGCATGTCCCGCTTCGTGTAGGGCAATGGTGCGCTTCTCGTCGTTGGTCATCACCTTGGTCTTCTTCTCCAAACCGCCGATGATACGGTCTACGGCGCTCAGGAAGTCGTCCTTGCTTACTGATTTCTTGTTATGGCGCGCAGCGATCAGAGCTGCCTCGTTACATACGTTTGCGATGTCGGCACCCGAGAATCCCGGAGTCTGGCGGGCCAGCAGGTCAATGTCTACTGTGTCGTCAATTTTCACCGGTTTGAGGTGTACCTGGAATACTTCCTTACGTTCGTTCAGATCCGGCAGGTCAACATGAATCTGACGGTCGAATCGTCCGGCACGTAGCAGGGCCTTGTCCAGAATATCCACACGGTTGGTCGCAGCCAGAATGATCACACCGCTGTTGGTTCCGAAACCGTCCATCTCGGTGAGCAACTGGTTCAATGTGTTTTCGCGTTCGTCGTTACCACCCATGGCCGGATTCTTTCCGCGGGCTCTACCCACGGCGTCGATCTCGTCGATGAAGATGATACACGGTGATTTTTCCTTGGCCTGGCGGAACAGGTCACGCACACGGCTGGCACCCACGCCGACAAACATTTCCACAAAGTCGGAACCCGACATGGAGAAGAACGGTACGTCAGCCTCGCCGGCAACGGCCTTGGCCAAAAGAGTCTTACCTGTTCCCGGAGGGCCTACCAGCAGGGCACCTTTTGGAATCTTACCTCCCAGTTCGGTAAACTTGCCCGGGTTCTTCAGGAACTCCACGATTTCCTGCACTTCCTGTTTGGCGCTGGCCTGTCCGGCCACGTCCTTGAATGTAATGCGGGTTCCTTCGCCTTTTTCCACCAACTTGGCTTTGCTCTTGCCCACATTGAATACGCTTCCGGCACCGCTACCTGCTCCTCCGCCCAGACGGCGCATCAGCAGGAACCATACTCCGAAGATCAGAATGAACGGAAGCAGGTTGAAGAGCAGACCGCTTACCCAACCGCTGGAGTGCTCGTAGGCCAACTTTCCGGTAAAGTTACCGCTTTGTTGCTGCTGGTCGATAAATTCCTCCAGTTTGTCGTTCGACGGGTAGGTGATGTCCAGATACGGATTTCTTCCGGTCTGTTTTACTCCGGTCTTGAAGATATCGCGGATGAATTCCGGTTTCACATACATGCGCAGCACGCCTTCATCCTTATTGGCGATGATCTTGGATGCATATCCGCGCGTTACATATTCCTTGAATTCTGTATAAGTGGCATTCTTTGATGCGCTGCTGTCGTTACCCATTATGAACAGGTAAGCCAGAATAAGTATGATAATGCCGTAAATCCAGCTGATGTTGAACTTGGGCATATTTTTTTTCTTGTTGTCTTCTTTCATAAACGTGAATGTGTTATTATTGTATGTCTTCTATTTTTGTGATATCGGCATCGGTCCATAGGTTTTCCAGATCGTAGAACTCATGCGCGTCGGGGGTGAATATGTGGACAATCACATCCGTATAGTCCATGGCCACCCACTGGGCGTTGCGCAGACCATCCACGGCCGACGGTTTGGCACCGGCCTGCTCGCGGGCAAATTTTGCCACGGATTCGGTAATGGCGGTTACGTGCGACGGAGAGTTACCCTGACAGATGATAAAATAATTGCAGATTGTTTCTTCGATGTTCTCCAGATTGACAACTGCGATGTCATATCCTTTTTTCTCTTGTATTCCTTCAATGATTTTTTCTACCAGAATGTTTTGTGATCTATACATGTTTCGTTATTAATTACCTATTTATAAAATAGAACAGGGCAAAGATACGAGATAAAGTTGCAAAAGGCTATATATTCCCCCTAAAATATCTCTGCTTTTGGATTTTTTTGCAAAAAAAAATCATGAATATCGCCTGAATGAAAAAAAACTTGGAAAAAAGTTCGCCAAAAATTTGCAGTTCCAAAAAATAGTCGTACCTTTGCATCCAGAAACAGATAATGGGCTATGGTGTAATGGTAACACAACAGATTCTGGTCCTGTTTTTCTTGGTTCG
>CAJMQV010000052.1 GCA_905215575.1 uncultured bacterium
GCCAGCTGGTTGGTCTGGCTCCTCCATCCCGATTCGAAGACCAGCCGGTTGGCGTTCAGCACGTCGTTGCCGTAGCTCCACGCGAAGAAGATGTTCAGGTCGAAATTCTTCCAGTTGAAGTTGTTGCCGAAGCCGCCCGTGTTGAGGGGCTGTCCGCAGCCGATGATCGTGCGGTCGTAGTCGTCGATGACCCCGTCGCCGTTCATGTCGCGGTATTTCATGTCGCCCGGCTGCATCGCGTTGCCCTTGAACGAGGGAACGCCGCTGACGAGGTTGCCCTTGTCATCGAAATCCTCGGCCTTGTAGGTCCCGTCGTAGATGAAGCCGTACATCATGCCCGTGGGCTTACCCACCTGCGAGATGTAGGGGAACTGCGAGTTGAAGCGCGTCTCCCACGATACGGAACTCTGGAGCGTGTTCTGTCCGTCGACCAGCCCGAGAATCCGGTTGCGGTTGAAGGCGATGTTGAACGACGTGGACCACTGGAACTGACGGGTCTTGATGAAGTCGAAGTAGCGGTCATCACGGTAGCTCAGCAGCATGTCGAGCTCACGGTCGCGCTGGTCGTCTACCTTGATGCGGCCCATATCGGCAGAAATCTGTAACCATACGGACTGGCACCACTGTAGGAGCCACGGGCTCGGGTTCATGTAGCAGGTCAGGTTGATCCACAGGTTGCTGTTGCGCTTGTCGGCATCTAGATAGAGGGTGTCGAGCAGGTTGGCCCAGCGCTCCCAGTGCTCGGTCATGTAGTACATGCCGTTCTTGCCGCCGGTGATGTAGCGTCCGTTTTCAGAAGGCTGCGGCACCTTGGCACAGAATCAGTAGTTCACGTCGTACTTGTTCTGGCAGTCGAGGAAGAATTCCTGCAGTTTCTTGAGATACTGCTTGTCGCCGGTAACGATATCGTAGTTGGATTTATTCAGAGTTCCGTTGCCGTTCTTCTCCAGGAATTTGGCGAAGTCGTACTGGTAGTTGTAACCACCGCGCGGGCCGAGCCAGATACCGAAGTTGGAAGACACACGATGTGCAAAGTCGCTCGGTTTGGTCAGACCGTTCGGGAACTTGCTGTTGAACTGCCAGAATCCGGTGGTGTTCTCTTTCTCATACGGACCGTAGGCGTTCCATCCGTCGTCCACCACATAGCTGTCTACCGGACGGATGCCCTGCTGAGGCAGACCTCGTTCCACTTCCTTGAAAGAAGACAGGATGTTTTCTTCGGTGATGTCCATCATCCAGTCAAACCAGGAATTATACTGAATGCGGAGGTTGACCGGACGGGCTATGCTGTTGATGTAGGCAAAAAAGTCCGATTGTATCACATCCATATCGGTGGCGCTTCGGGTTGCTCCCAATACGTTCTTCCAGGTGGTGAAGGCTCCCTGTGCGTCCAGACGGTTTTCCTGGCCTAATTCAGCCAAAGACTTGCCGCTGTAATAGCGCATATGAGCGGTCTGATCGGAAATCTCGTTCTCGGTCTGCGGGAATTCCGAGCCGAGGAACATACCGTCGATATAGACCGGCTGGCCCAAAGAAATGTGGTAGCCCGACATACCGCCCACACCTTCGCCCATCTCCGGATGAGTCCAAGTGTTGTCGGTAGAGGCTACACCTAAATGCTCGATGTCGATATAGTCGATGCGGGCCTGTGCCTGCTGTTGCTGCGGAGTGGCGATACGCAGGTATTTGCGCATGAAGTGGTCGTTGTCTTTCATCTCATAAACCACATCCACATCCCAGTCGATGTTGTTGGCCTGATAAGGTGCCAGATCAAAGACCAGACGCTTTCCGCCCTCGATATTCTCTTCCTTCACGCCGTTCAGCTTCATGGCCGATGGCTTCAGCTGATAGCTGCCGTCGATATAATTGTCCTTGCTCACATAGAACTCGGCGCAGGTTCCGTATTTCAGTCCGTTCTGCGAAGAAATCTCCTTGAAACGGATATAGCGGCCCTTGGCTTCCTTAGGCAGATTCATCCAGCAGGCGGCATCACCGTTCATGGTAAGTTCGCCTTTCATCACCAGATTCTGAGGTTGCTCGATATCCTTCAGACTGTTGGATACATACAGTTCGAATCCCTTGATGCGTCCGTTTTCTGCTCCCTGACGCGGCACGTAGGCAAAGCTCTTGAAGGTGTTTTCCTTCTTCATGTCGATGTCGAACCAGAAAGGGAAATCCTTGCTTCCGGTTCCGTCATCCCGATAGTTGGTGTGCCACAATGTCTGTTTGTCGCCGTCGATAATGTATTCAGCCTTACCGCTCTTCGGGCCGTCGTTGCACCAACTTGACGCAGTGGCGGTCCATTCCTTACGACCAATGGCCATAGGAGCCACCGGTTTTCCCAAAGCACGGATGACAAATTCTTCGCTGCCGGTGCCCGGCGTGTAAACTGTTGTTTTGCCGTCTGTTCTTTTGTTTTCGATACTTTGTGTCTTCAGTACCCCGTCGGCAATGCTGAAGGTGCGGCTGAGATACTGGTTCCCGATGGTTACGGTGTTTGCGTTCTTGCTGATCTGCACCTGAGCCCAGGCCGGCGATGCGGTCAGGAAGGTGAGCAGACAGTAACCAACGACTTTTCCTTTTTTGTTCATAAGCATTGTGATTTTGATTCCTTTGACGCAAAAATGACTTTGGGTAAAGCTGTTTGGCGACTCAGGAGGTTTCTGTTTCCTTGGTTATCTTTCAAAATTAAGAAAAATAATTTTGCTTACGGGATAATGAAACATATATTCACCTTATAAGATTATATTAACGCAAGGGCAAGGAGGGGTGGGAATGAAAAAAAATCCCGCTCTCCATGCCATCTTGAAAAAGAGAGTGGCGCAGAGAGCGGGCAGGGTATAAGGAATGTTTGGTTTGCACTATTTGATGCTTTCCAGAGCACGGTCGTAATCCGGTTCGTCGGAAATGTTCTTCACCAACTGACGGTATACGATTTTGCCTTCCGGATCGAGAACCAGCACCGCACGTGCGGCCAGATTCTTCAGCGGTCCTTCAGTAATCAGAAGACCATAACTCTGATCGAATGCTTCGCTACGGAAAAGTGACAGCGGGATGACGTTCTCAATACCTTCTACGGTGCAGAAACGTGCCTGTGCAAAGGGCAGGTCCTTGGAGAGGCAGAGCACCACGGTGTTGTCCAGTGCCGAAGCCGCCTCGTTGAAGTGGCGCACCGACATGGCGCAGGTAGGGGTGTCCAGGCTGGGGAAGATGTTCAGAATGACATGCTTGCCACGGAAAGAGGAAAGCGACACTTCTTTCAGTTCCTTATCTGTTCCGGTAAAGTCGGGTGCTGCGGCACCTACTGCCGGCATATTGCCGTTGGTGCTGACTTCCTGACCACGGGTGATGACTTTTTCCTGTGCCTGAGTGGCGGTATGGAATCCTAAAAAGGCGAGAGCCAGTAATAAGTAACGCGATTTCTTCATAAGTTCTTTTATTTAAATTGGTTTCAAGCGCAAATATAAATTCTAAATTGTAATTAATACAATTTTCTTACGTTACTTTGATTGTTTTCTGCTTTTTTAAGGAAATGGACGTACTTATGCTTGCATGCAGAACACCAGACGGTCGCCTTCGCTGAGTTCGGGATGGTAAGTGAATCCTTCCCAAGTGAAAGTCTTGAGCTGCTCGGGATCTTCTATCCGGTTGCGGATGATGAAACGGGTCATTTCGCCACGGCACATTTTGGCATATACCACGACGGTGGTCGGCTTACCGTTCTTTAGGGTGTAAAACTCGGGAGTGATGACACGCACGGAGCTTTCCACTTTCTTCCAGTGAAACAGGTCCTTCATTTCGGCGCTGGCCAGATTGACCAGAATGCCGCCCTGTTCCTGAATCTGACGGATGAAGCATTCGGTGAGCAACGGGCGCCAGTGTTCGAAGATGGTTTCCCGGCCTCCTTCTTCTGCCGGAACGCTTCCTTCGAGACGATAGTTTCGGATGAGGTCGAGCGGGCGCACCAGTCCATAGAGAAAAGAGGTGATGCGCAGATGTTCCTGAGCAAAGGCAAAATCATCGGCTGTGAAGTCCTGAGGGGCGATGCGCTTGAAGACCATTCCCGTGTACGAGAGCAGGGCAGGAAGCGGGCGGTTGGTTTCGGAATAGAAATCATGATAGCGCAGACAGTTCTGCGCGGCCAGTTTGGGATTGACATGGAGCAGGCGGCCCATTTCGGCCGTATCGAGTGCCGCCATGCGAAATACCTGCCGTTGCACTTCTTCGGGAAAGAGCGGATCGGTGGTGAAAGGAACGGCCACTTTGGTGCGGGCAGTCATGGTTTTGGCGCAGGAAATAAATGTAAGCATAATCGGTTTTGTTTTTAATTTTATGTTTCTGTTTGCTGCAATAAAGGATTATCGCTGCAAAGATAGGAAAGCACGGGTAAAAGAGAAAACACCGGTTGCATTTTATCTTAGAAATGTTGCATGAAACATTTGTTGCATGAAATGTAACATTTGTATTATACCCCTTGTAATCATTCTGTTACCTTTGTGACACGAAACAATCAATCAACCTAAAAAACATTTGTATTATGAGCACAAGAAAACCCTTATTCCTTTTGTCAGCTGCTCTGATGTCAGCTGCTTTTACTGCCTGTGTGCAGACTAAAGAAAACATTCGTCTGGAACATGTAAACGACACAACCACAATCGTACATATTCAAAATCCGTCGAAGTATCTGTTGCTTCCGGTTCAGGAAACTTCGGCCGAAGGCAAGGTGAAACTGGATACCGGCAACCCTGCCGACATGGCGATGGACGTGCGTCTGGCTGTAGACAGCGCCGACTATTTCGTTCCGTTTGAATTGCCGGAAGGGGCCGACGAGGCAACCGTTGTTATCGGTAAGGTAAACAAAAACGCAGCCTGCTGGGATCTGATTGAAATGTCGGATACGTTCGATGTGACCAACACCGATTATTACCGTCCGCTGTATCACCACACACCGCTCTACGGCTGGATGAACGATGCCAACGGACTGGTATATCAGGACGGAGAGTATCATCTGTATTATCAGTACAACCCTTATGGTGCCATGTGGGGAAACATGCACTGGGGTCACTCCGTGAGCAAGGATCTGATGCATTGGGATCATCTGAAGCCGGCGATTGCCCGTGACACATTAGGACACATTTTCTCCGGTAGCGCCGTAGTGGACAGCAAGAACAGTGCCGGATTCGGCAAGGATGCCCTGATTGCCTTCTACACTTCGGCCAGCGACGAGCACGGACAGATACAGTGCATGGCCTACAGCAACGACAAGGGACGCACCTACACCAAGTACGAAGGAAATCCTATTCTGACTCCTTTTGACGGTCTGAAGGACTTCCGTGATCCGAAAGTCTTCTGGTATGAGCCGGCCCAGAAGTGGTATATGATTGTATCGGCCGATAAGGAGATGCGTTTCTATTCGTCTTCTGACATGAAAGAATGGAAGTATCTGAGCGGTTTCGGAAAAGGATACGGCGTGCAGCCGAACCAGTTTGAGTGTCCCGACTTCGTGCAGTTGCCGGTGGACGGTGACCCGAACAAGAAGAAATGGGTGATGATTGTAAACATCAACCCGGGCTGTCTGTTCGGCGGTAGCGCCACAGAATATTTCGTAGGTGATTTCGACGGAACCACTTTCGTTTGCGACAACAAGCCGGAGACAACCAAATGGCTGGATTATGGTAAGGATCATTACGCAACCGTATGCTTCTCCAATACCGGCGACCGCGTCGTGGCAGTGCCTTGGATGAGTAACTGGCAGTATGCCAACCTGACCCCGGCCAAACAGTTCCGCGGTACGAACGCTTTGCCTCGTGAATTGTCGCTCTACACTCAGAACGGAGAGATCTACATGGCAGCCAATGCGGTGAAGGAGGTACAGAACCTGCGTAAGGAAACCCGCGATCTGGGTTCTTTCAAGGTTCAGAAGGAGCAGGTTACCGACAATCTTCTGGCCGATAACAAGGGTGCTTATGAGCTGGAGATGGACATCACTCCGGGAAATGCCACCAAGGTTGGTTTCGAACTCTGCAACTCAAAGGGTGAGCGCACACTGCTTTATCTGGATATGAAGAGCGGACGCGTGATCATGGACCGTACGGAAAGCGGTATCACCGATTTCGGCGAGAAAGTTGTTCCTCATGAGAAGGAAACTCACGAACGTCGCAAAACTAATTCTATCAATTATAAGAATGACTTCGCACTGGCAACCTGGGCTCCACTGTCTTTGTGCGCCGGAAAGACCTATCATCTGAATGTGTTTGTGGACAAGTGCTCTGTAGAACTTTTTGTAGACGGCGGACGCATTGCCATGACCAATCTGGTGTTCCCGACCGAAGTATATAACACACTGAAGTGCTTTGCCGAAGGTGGTGAGGCTGCATTCGGACAAGTCAAGGCATATCGCCTGAGCCTGTAAAAACATCGGTTGCCCGTATCAATAATGTATAAATCTAAAGATTATGACTTCTGACAATCAAGTTAAGATATTCCGACTCGTCCCGGTGATGCTTTGTTTTTTTGCCATGGGATTTGTCGATCTGGTGGGCATTGCCTCCAATTACGTGAAATCGGATCTGCAGCTGACGGACGCCGAAGCAAATATCTTCCCTTCGCTGGTGTTCTTCTGGTTTCTGATCTTCTCTGTGCCCACGGGCATTCTGATGAACCGCATCGGCCGTAAGAAGACCGTGTTGCTCAGTCTGGTGGTGACCTTCGTGTCCCTTTTGTTGCCGATCTTCGGCGAGAGCTATCTGTTGATGCTCTGTTCCTTCTCCTTGTTGGGAATCGGTAACGCGCTGATGCAGACCTCTCTGAACCCGTTGTTGAGTAACATCGTGACCGGAAACAAGTTGGCGAGCAGCCTTACTTTCGGACAGTTCGTCAAGGCCATCGCCTCTTTCCTTGCTCCGTATATCGCCGTGTGGGGAGCCACCGGTGCCATTCCGGCTTTCGGATTGGGATGGCGCGTGCTGTTCCCGGTTTATATGATTATCTCCGTGCTGGCCGTATTCCTGTTGGCCTCCACACCGATTGAGGAAGAGGAGCAGGACCGTGCTTCCGGTTTCAAGGACAGTGTGTCGCTGTTGGCCCGTCCGTTTGTACTGTTGTCTTTCCTGGGCATCATGTGTCATGTGGGAATCGATGTAGGTACCAACACCACCGCTCCGAAGATTCTGATGGAGCGCCTGAGTATGAGTCTGGCCGAGGCCGGTTTTGCCACAAGCCTCTATTTCATCTTCCGTACGGCAGGTTGTCTGCTCGGTTCGTTTATCCTGCAGAAAATGTCATCCAAATCCTTCTTCGGATTCAGTGTGATGATGATGCTCTTTGCCATGGCCGGTCTGTTTGTCTTTGAAGACAAGGCGATGATCTACGTGTGCATTGCACTGATCGGTTTCGGAAACTCCAACATCTTCCCGATCATCTTCTCTCAGGCACTGTTGCATGTGCCCGATAAGAAAAACGAAGTATCCGGTCTGATGATTATGGGTCTGTTCGGCGGAACCGTGTTCCCGTTGGCCATGGGTGTGGCCAGTGACGCAGTGGGACAGAGCGGAGCCGTGGCCGTGATGACCGTGGGAGTGATTTATTTGTTGGCATATACCTTTAAAATTAAAAGATAAGTTAGGAAATGGAAAAAAATATAGTTGTCGGTATGGGCGAGGCACTTTGGGATGTGTTGCCCGAAGGAAAGAAAATCGGTGGCGCTCCGGCCAATTTTGCCTACCATGTATCACAGTTCGGACTGAACAGTAAAGTGGTGAGTGCTGTAGGCGAAGACAAATTAGGAGCCGAAATTCTGGAAAATCTTCAGGCCAAGAAACTGAAGATGCAGATCGAAACGGTGCCTTATCCCACCGGAACCGTTCAGGTGGCGCTCGATGCCGAAGGAGTGCCCTGTTACGACATCAAGGAAGGGGTGGCCTGGGACAATATCCCTTACACCAAGGAACTGGATGAACTGGCTCATCAGGCTTGCGCCGTATGCTTCGGTTCGCTGGCCCAGCGCAGCGTGGTGTCGCGCAACACCATCAACGCTTTTCTCGATGCCATGCCGCACGATGCCAATGTGTTGAAGATCTTTGACATCAACCTGCGTCAGAGTTTCTATACCAAGGAAATCCTGTGCAACTCTTTCAAGAGATGTAACATCCTGAAGATAAACGATGAGGAATTGGTAACCGTGAGCCGTATGTTCGGGTATCCGGGCATCGACCTTCAGGACAAGTGCTGGATTCTTTTGGGCAAGTACAACCTGAAGATGCTCATTCTGACCTGTGGCGTGAACGGAAGTTATGTGTTCACGCCGGGCGAGATGTCGTTCGTGGAGACTCCGAAAGTGGAAGTGGCCGATACGGTGGGAGCCGGTGACTCGTTTACCGCTGCCTTTGTTGCGGCTATTCTGAGCGGCAAGACCGTGCGAGAGGCACACGAACTGGCTGTGGAAACTTCGGCCTACGTTTGTACGCAGAACGGAGCCATGCCTGAACTTCCTGCTGAATTGATTAACAGACTCAAATAGGTTTCTGGTTTTAGGTTATGATGATTTGTAGCGGCATTGTTTCACGACAGTGCCGCTTTTTTTTGACCGTTTGAAAAAAACATCGGGACGTTCCTTGAAAATCGTTTCGATGAATTTTGATTTTGGTCGGGATGTTTTTTGCGGTCTCTTTCTCTGCTGTCTGTCATTTTTGTTATGGCCCATATCGGAGAATACAAAAAATCTGCTTATATTTGTTTAATACATCGAAAGAAACTGGAATATCAAGATGAATTTGAAACCTATATTATTCGGAAAACTGCTTCTGTGTGGCGGCTTTCTGCTGACGCTTGCTTCCTGCGAGCCGGCACAGGCCGAATACGTAATCGGTGTGTCGCAGTGCAGCCAGGATGAATGGCGCACCCAGATGAACCGGGAGATTATGCGCGAGTCTTTGTTCTTTCCCGGAGTGGAAGTGAAGATCACATCGGCCAATGACGACAGCCGCAAGCAGATTCAGGATATAGATTCTCTGTTGAAACAGGGAGTGGACCTGTTGGTGGTGGCTCCGAACGAAGCCGAAAGCATTACTCCGATTATCGAAAAGGCCTACCGTTCCGGAACACCGGTGGTTTTGGTGGACCGCAAGACACATTCTTCGCGCTATACGGCTTATATTGGTGCCGACAACCGGGAAATCGGTCGCGGCATCGGAAACTATATCCAAAAGCGTCTGGATGGGAAAGGCAAGATCGTGGAGCTTACGGGACTTACCGGTTCCACTCCGGCCACGGAGCGGCATCAGGGCATGATGGAAGAGCTGGCCGGCAGTCCCGGCATCGAGGTGCTGGCCACGGCAAGCGCCGGATGGCGGGAAGCGGATGCCGAGCGTGCTTTCGATTCCATATTGGCCTGTCAGCCCCATATCGACATGGTGATTGCCCAAAACGACCGTATGGCGCTTGGCGCTTATGAGGCGGCCAAGAAAAGAAACCGTCAGAAGGACATTCTGTTTGTGGGTGTGGACGCTCTTTCCGGAGCGGTGAATCTGGTGCGTGAAGGGGTGCTCGACGCTTCGTTCATTTATCCCACAGCCGGCGACAGCCTGTTGCAGTTGGCCATGCATATCCTTCGCGGAGAGCCTTATCAGAAGGAGAATATCCTGTCTACGGCGCTGGTAAACCGGGAAAACGCCCGTGTGATGCAGATGCAGACCCGGCATATCGAAACGCTCGACCGGAAAATAGAATATCTGGACCAGCAGCTGGACACTTTTCTGATGCGCTATTCTTCGCAGCGGATACTGCTGTGGGCCTGTCTGCTCATTCTGCTTTTGGCCGGCACTTTGCTGGTGATTCTGGTGCGCGCCTTCTGGACCAAAAAACGATTGAACGAGGAACTTTCTGCCCAAAAGAATACTTTGGAGCAACAGCGCGACCAGCTGATTGCTCTGTCCCGGCAGGTGGAGGAGGCCACACGTGCCAAACTGGCGTTCTTTACCAACGTGTCGCACGATATCCGTACGCCGCTGACCTTGATTTCCGCCCCTGTGGAGCAGTTGCTCAAGAGCCGGAATCTGGATGAACAGGAACATTTCCTGGTGAATATCATCCACAAGAATGTTACCGTACTGCTGCGTCTGGCCAATCAGATTATGGATTTCCGGAAATATGAGAACGGCAAGCTGAAACTCAATCTGACACGTTTCCAGTTGGGTACGGCCATGGCTGAGTGGGCCGGTTCCTTCAAGGCGCTTTCATATCGTAAGCACATTCATTTTAAGTGTCGCTTTGCCACCGACGAACCGGCGGAAGTAGTGGCCGATGCCGAGAAGCTGGAGCGCATTCTTTATAATCTGCTTTCGAATGCCTTTAAGTTTACTCCCGAAAACGGAACGGTAACCGTGGAGCAGGTATTTTTTGAGAAAGAGGGTAACCGCTGGTTCCGCTTGACGGTGACGGACGATGGAGAAGGCATGTCGGCCGAACATGTGCAGCATATCTTCGACCGTTTCTATCAGATTGGGGTGCATCCCGGCGGTTCGGGCATCGGACTGGCACTGGTGAAGGCCTTTGTAGAACTGCACCACGGACAGATTCAGGTGGACAGTGATTCGGGCAAGGGTACGCGATTCTGTATCGAGATTCCGGCAGAGCAGGAGGGCGAGGTACATTCGCAGGACGCACTGGCTAAAAATACGCTCAACTTTAAGGAAGGGGCTATTCTGCAGGCTGAACAGCATTCACTGGTGGCCGATCATGCCGAGGTGACCGGAAAGGAGAAAACCGTGCTGGTGATTGATGACGATCAGGATATACGGGCGTATGTTTCTTCGTTCCTGAAAAAAGATTATAATGTGCTGGAAGCCGCCAACGGGCAGGAAGGATTGCAGCTGGCCATGAAATATGTGCCGGATGCGGTGGTTTGCGACGTGATGATGCCGGTGATGGACGGTATGGAGTGTTGCCGCCGGTTGAAACAGGAATTGCAGACTTGCCATATTCCGGTGATGATGCTTACAGCCTATGATATGGCCGAACAGAAAATAAAAGGATATCAGTGCGGAGCGGATTCCTACATAGCCAAACCGTTCAGCGCCGAACTGTTGCAGGTGCGCTTGAGTAACCTGATTGAAAACCGCAAGCGTCTGAAGGATTTCTTTGCCGAAGGAGCATTGCCGCTGACTGACACAACAGAGGGGCATGATCTGGACCAGGGTTTTGTGGAGAAACTGCGTACCCTGATAGCTCGTAACCTGCATCGTGCGGACTTTACGGTTGAGGAACTGGGCGAGAAAGTGGGACTGAGCCGGGTGCAGCTCTATCGCAAGACCAAATCGCTCTGCGGCTATCCGCCTAACGAGCTGCTGCGTATGGCACGCTTGAAGAAGGCGGCTTCGCTGTTGGCCTCTACGGAAAAGACCATTTCGGAGGTAGCTTTTGAAGTGGGATTCAATTCACCTTCTTACTTCGCCAAATGCTATCGCGAGTATTTCGGCGAGAATCCCACAGATTTCTTGAAACGCAAGAATCAGTCCGAAGGCTGATTCATGCGTGTATATCTATCTGGCACATACGCATGGTAGCGAGTGCCTTTTCGTGGCTTTCGGGAGTGACTCCGGCACAGCATCGGGCATCGACGCTTATCGGCACTTCCGGAAGCCGCGCTTTTAATATCAGGGCATTGGAGATGACACAGATGTCGGTGCAGACACCTATCAGTTCAATGCTCTCCACATCGCCCGCCGTGGCGATGCGTTCGGCTAGTTCCAAAGAGCCGAATGCCGGTTTCTCGATGATTTCCGCTCCGGGAATGAGCAGTTCCTTCACAATTTCCCATCCGTTTGTTCCTTTGATACAGTGTTCCACCGGCAGGTATTGTCCTTCCTGCGTGTGCA
>CAJMQV010000053.1 GCA_905215575.1 uncultured bacterium
GATCTTCTGGATTTCATATATTTTTCTTCCTGAGCATTTGAAATGAATCCCACTTCGGTTAGCACAGCCGGCATATTGGTATTCCTCAACACGGCGAAGTTGGCTTTCTTCACACCCCGGTTTTTTCTTTTGGCCCGTTCGGTGTATTCTTTCTGAATCAGTCGTGCCAGTTTCAGACTCCATGGATTATGCCGTTTGCTCCATACAAAGGTTTCTGTTCCTTCGGCATATCCTCGGGCAGAGTTGGCATGGATGGAGATGAAAAGATCCGCTTCACAGAAATTGGCAAAGTTGGCTCTTTCATTCAGAGAAATAAATTCGTCCCGTTCTCGGGTCAGAATCACATCTACGCCCCGTGTACGTCTGCGGATATATTTTCCTGCTCTTTGGGCAATTTTCAAGGTGATTTCCTTTTCTTGCATCTTTCGTCCGGCTGCTCCCTGATCTTTTCCGCCGTGTCCGGCGTCAATCACGATTGTAAATCTATCCCTGGCTTGTGCCGACTGAGGTAGGGTGAATAGCGAAAGCAGCAGCCCCCATATTATTCCGCATAAATATAAGGTCTGTTTCATTCCGAAATCTTGCTTTTAAATTCCTCTTCGCAGAATTGCATCGTATCCAGTTTCTCCTGTTGGTGAATCAACTGTGCCTGACAGGCTGCAATTTGTCCGATAATGTTCTTGCGCTCCTGTTCCAAGGTTTCCTTGCGTTCAATCAGCATGGCGTGCACTTCTTTTTCGCAGCCTTCATTCAGACGGTTGCCGTCAGCTTGGTGCGCAGCCAGTTCTGCCTGAAGCAAATCCACTTTCTCCTGTGCCATACTCAGCTCAAATTGCAGGTTTCGGGTGGTCTGTCGGGTTTGTTGCCAGTCTGTGCCGGCTGCAAACAGCTGTTGCAGTTCTCCAAACTGTACGGGAGAATGTGACGCATTGTATTTTCTCATCCAGATATCCAGATCTGATTTTTCCTGTAACATCATCTGTTCCAAAGTCTTGTCACAGCGGTCGAGTTGCTCTTGGGCGGCGGTTTTCAGATTCAGTTCCTCTTTATTCAGGGCTGTTTGCTTCAGAAGCTCTTCCTCTGTTTTTTGTGATTCAGCGAGTTTTCGTACAGCTTCGTCGTATACCTGTTTGGCTTCCTGATTACCGATCAGCTTTTCTTGGGTATTGTTACATTCTTTCTTTAGATTTCGAATCTGTTCCAGACGTTTGGATGAGTCTTCGTGTGCATTTACATTCTTTTTCATCCACTCCTCAAGCAATTCTATTTTCAGGTTTATCTGTGAGAGTCTTGCTTTACAGTTCTCGGTGTCTGTAAGCAGTTCCTTGTGCTTTTTAAGCATGTTCTGGATCTGTATTTTCAGGCCCTCGTGGTTATTTTGCCACAGTTTGTACCATCCCGGAATCGAAATGTTCTTTTCCAGATCATCGTACATTTCGCTGAACCGTTCGTTCTGTTTGCCGATTTCCTCCTGAAGACGTCCTACTCGATAGGCCCAAACCTGACATCCGGTATTCAGTTCATTGAAGCGCATCATGACATCATTCTTTTCGTTTTCCTTTTTGGAAATTTTGCCGTTGATGGAGTTGATATGCGTCTGGTGGAAGTTGAAAATTTCCAGTTCCTTTTCCGCTTCTTCTGCGTCTTGTCCGGTCCGTTCGATAAGTTGTTGCAGCATACTTCTGCGTGCGGCCTGATTGGTAGAGGCCGAGCAATCCTTGAAAGAGCGGTCCAGATCCTCAAATTTTTTCCATTCCTGAATATTCTGTTGGTGCATGTTTCGGATCATCTCCAGATGTTTCTTTTCCACTTCCAGAATTCCGGTTTCCCGGGCATGCTTCATGCGCAGGTCTTGCAGCAGGCTGTGTTTCTTGTTATATTCAGCCTCAATCATTTCCATCTCTGTTTTCATTTCCGAGATGAGTTTGCTCTGCTCCAGCATGGTGTCAGAGTGATAGGGATGATGAGTGGCACCGCACACACTGCAACTGCTTCCTTCTTTCAGGTCGCTGCGTAATTGAATAACATTCTGACTCTTGCTTACCGTGAAGGCATACTTCTTTTCTTCTGTCTTTTCTTTCAGAATGTTCACTTCTGTGGTCAGCTTCTCTATCGAGTTATACGTGCTGTCTGCCTGTGTCTGCAAGCGGTAGATTTCCTGTATCTTTTCGTCAATCCAGTTATATCCTTGTGAAATATGATTCCACAGTACTTGCGCGCTAAGCAGCATTTGCATACGACGCTTCAGTTCCATGGTTCTGGACTGTAATTTTTCTCCGTCAGTTCCGTAGTTGCTTTTCAAGTGCATGGACAGTTCGTTTTGCAAACTGCTGATTTGCGATTCCAGATCCTTAATGGTCATGAAAAGCTTGTTGAGCTGTGCATTTTGTTCGCTTTGTTTTCTCAAAGCGCTGTCCAGTTCCTGCTGTGTTTTTTCCTTTCTGATTTTCAGAACCTGAAACAGATCCAGTTTAACCAGAATTCCTTCGCCCTTCTCAATCATTTTGAGGTGAACTTCCGTTTCCTGTTTGTTCAGATTCAATCTTTCCTGTTTCTTGTATTCTTCTTCCTGACTCTGTTTCAGCTCATTGATTTCCTTGTTCATGGAGGTTATGCCCATTTGCCACTGACTGCAAACCTCGTTCTCTTTTTCCTCATTCAGTTCCAGAATCTGAAGTTTACCATTGTTCAAATAAACTTCGGTCAGCAGATCATCAATGTGTTTCAAGGCGGCCTCATTGTCTTTTCTTTTCAGGGTCTGCTGCTGATATTTTTCTTTTGTCAGGTTGAACAGTTTCTCTGCTTTTTCTTTTTCCTCGTGCAATTTATGGATCTGCTCCTTGCATATTTCCCGAAGTTGTCCGATGAACTCTATTCTTTGGAAGCATCCCTGTTGCGATTCGAAGGTTTCAAATCGTTCCAGATCCTGCACGGCTTTCTGTATGGAAGCATATTGCTTGTTCAGGTGATACAGCTCGTTCTTTTCCTTTTCAAGGGAATGGGATAGTGTGATGAATTTTCTGTACCATTCCTGTTGCTGACGTATTTTGTCGAGTGAGGTTTCAATATTTCTCAGCTTGGTGTCGTTCAGACGCAGGGCTTCATTCAGTTTACTGGTTTCGTTGGTCGTCAGTAAACTGTTTTCTGCTTGTTTGCGCTTAATTTCTGTTCGTACTAGAGATTTGAACAGAGAGGTGACACAATCAGGCATTTTTTCGCCGTATTTGTGTTCGAACCACAGAGACGCGGCCTCTTCTGCCGTAAGGTTCTGTGGAAGGTCTTCCGGTGTCAGAGGCTGTATGTCCTTGCTGTTTTCTGTCTTTTCCGGAATATTTTCTTGATGTGATTTTCGAAAAAACTTCATACTGATGAGCGATTGCTTGTTCGGTTGCAAAGTTAGGAATAAAATGCATTGGTAGGTTCAATGCCTGTGCCTTTTTACAATGATTCTGTGGCTGAAATAGAAAAAATAATGTACCTTTGCAGACAGAAATAAATTTAAAAAAGAACAAGATGGCAACGAAACCAAGTATACCAAAAGGAACACGGGACTTTTCACCTGTGGAAATGGCAAAGCGCAATTATATTTTTGATACGATCCGCAGTGTGTATGCCCTTTATGGCTTCCAGCAGATTGAAACTCCCGCCATGGAGAATCTGTCTACCTTGATGGGTAAGTATGGCGAGGAGGGTGATAAACTGCTGTTCAAAATCCTGAATTCCGGAAATTTCCTGTCGGGAGTTGATTCAGCGGATTTATCTTCTGAAAACACCAATAAGTTGGCGGCTCAACTGTGTGAAAAAGGACTGCGTTATGATCTTACGGTGCCTTTTGCCCGCTATGTGGTGCAGCATAGAGAAGAGTTGACCATGCCGTTCAAGCGTTATCAGATTCAGCCGGTATGGCGTGCCGACCGTCCTCAGAAAGGACGCTACCGTGAGTTCTATCAGTGTGATGCCGATGTGGTAGGTAGTGATTCCTTATTGAATGAGGTGGAGTTGATGCAGATTGTTGACACAGTATTTACCAAATTCGGAATCCGTGTGTGCATCAAGATCAATAATCGCAAGATTCTGACCGGAATAGCTGAAATGATTGGTGAGTCCGATAAAATCGTAGATATTACCGTGGCTATGGACAAGCTCGACAAGATCGGTCTTGAGGCTGTTAATGCAGAATTGGCAAAGGCCGGAATCAGTGCGGAGGCGATTGAAAAACTGCAACCGATCATTCTGTTGGAAGGAAGCAATGAGGAGAAGCTGAACACGATGAAGCAGGTTCTGGCTGAAAGCGAAACCGGCTTGAAGGGTGTTGAAGAGTGTGCTTTCGTATTGCAGACCTTGCAGAGCTTGGGACTGAAGAACGAGGTGGAGCTTGATCTTACTTTGGCACGCGGTTTGAATTATTATACCGGTTGTATTTTCGAAGTGAAAGCATTGGATGTGCAGATCGGAAGTATTACCGGCGGTGGCCGTTACGACAACCTTACCGGTATTTTCGGAATGCCGGGACTGAGCGGTGTCGGTATTTCTTTCGGTGCAGACCGCATTTTCGATGTTCTGAATCAGCTTGATCTGTATCCAAAGGAAGCGACTACCGGCACAGAATTACTGTTTGTAAACTTCGGTGCTGCTGAAACTGCTTATTGTTTGCCAATTCTGGCTGCAGCCCGTCAGGCTGGAATCCGTTGTGAAATCTATCCGGACAGTGCCAAGATGAAAAAGCAGATGAGTTATGCCAATGCCAAGAACATTCCGTTTGTAGCCATTGCCGGTGAGAATGAAATGAACGAACAGAAAGTGACTCTGAAAAATATGATTACCGGTGAGCAGATGCTGGTATCTCAGGAAGAACTGATTCAGACAGTCAAGAAATAAAGAATTATCTTACTTAATTATAGAATAAAAGCAGACATTTGAGGTAAATCATTCGCCTCAAATGTCTGCTTTTATGTTAAAGTATGTTTCGTTTCTTGGGAAAGTGAATTTATCCCAAATCTTTCCAGATTTATTTCCTTTCTTTGCTAATGAAAATGATTGATAACCAAGTAAACGAATCCTAATTATGAAAAAGAATCTATGGCTCGCCGCAGCCTTGTGCTGCGGCCTATTCGGAATCTCCTCTTGTAATGAAAATACAGAAGGAACAGTGAAAGTGCCGAAACATATAGAGGAACAGTTCTATATGAAGTATCCTGATGCCAAGAATGTTCAATGGTCATCCAAGGATGGTTATACGGTTGCTTCGTTCTATCAGACAAACGACAGCATTACGGATAAATGTTCTGCGTGGTTTTCTTTGAGTGACGGATTTTGGGATATGACAGAGTTCGACATGCCTTATTCTTATCTTCCCGACTCAGTTCGTACTGCTTTTGAGAGTTCTAAATATGCAGTGTCACCATGGGTTGTAGATCGTGAAGTAGAAGTTTTGGAGCGTGCCGGTATCGAGACTCTTTATGTTATCTCGGTCAAGAACCAGAGTTCTTCTGTAGAAATAGATCTGTACTATTCCAGTGACGGAATTCTGCTGAAAGAAGTTTTCGATGATGTCGAGGGTGGACATGCAGAAGATTTCTTGCCACAGACTCCAACGACTTCTGTCAAGGAATGGATAGATCAGAAATTCCCTGGTGCACGTATTGTGGATATTGAAACTGAGAACGGAGGAACTGAGATAGAGTTGGTTTACAATAGAAGTGTTTACGAAGTTCTTTTCAGCCGTGAACAGAATTGGATGTATACCAAGCAGGAAATTCCTGAGCATCAGTATTCTCGTTTGCCGGATAAGGTTCTTAGCGCGCTTCGTACTTTAGACGGATTTACCAGTCTGGCAGCATTGGACGATGTAGATTTTTATCAGACAGCCTCTTCCGGTAATTTCTATTGCATTGAGATGGAAACCCGTTTTGATGATGATCAGAAAGTTTATATCACAGAAACAGGTGAATTCATCGAGAAACCTGCTTTAGGAGGTGGTGACGGTCAGGGCGTACCTGTTGAATCTGAGATTGGAGAATGGATTGCTCAAAAATACGCCGGAGCAGTAATTGTGGGCCGTGATTATGATGACGGTTTTCTGGAGATAGATTTCGTTCACGAAAATATTAAGAAAACAGCCTATTTCAATGGTTCCGGCACTTGGGTTCTCAGCGAATGGGATGTTCCGTATGCCTCTCTGCCAAGTGCGGTACTGAGTACTTTGAACGAGCGTTATTCCGATTATTCAATCGATCGTGATGACATCGAAGCTCAAGAATATCCTTCTGGCCTCAGATATGTCATTGAGATGGAACGGGGAGATCGTGATCTGAAAGCCTTCATCAGTTCGGATGGAACTGTAATAAGTGAGAAATTTGATGACTGATTCTTTATAAAACAAAAAAGGGCTGTGCTTGGCGCAGCCTTTTTTTGTGGGAAGCGAACCATATGTTTCATACTTTAGCGGTATGCTTACTGTAAGTATGGTTTTCCGGATTATAACGCTCGTGATGTTTTTCTTCATTGGTCCTGATCTTTTGTTGAAAACGTCCTGTGGATTTTTATAACCCCTCTGAGGTGAGTATTTTGCAGTTTTATCAGCCTTCATTCTTTAGCTTTTTTACTCTATTTTAAATTGGAAGCATGATGCAAAAGCATTACTTTTGTTTTTCGGATAAAAGCGTCATTCTTTTCTGAATGAAAAACTCGGCTATGATGAAACATGCTTATTTTCAGATATTGTTGTTCTTCGCGCTCTTTTTGGGGAGTGCGGCCTGTTTATGGGCGCAGGAGGTGGGAGACCGCCTTTTGCAGGGCAAGGTCTATGATGCTGATCGTCTGGACCCGATGCTCGGCGCAACGGTTCAGGTATATGATTCTTTAGGGACTTTTGTCGGCGGAGGAGTGACAAATGAAGAGGGTGTTTTCCGTATCGGGAAATTACAGCCGCAAAAATATAGTCTGAAGATATCTTTTATGGGATATAAACCGCAGACATTCAAGCTGGACTTGAGCGATAGACGTAAAACATATCGCATGAAAGATGTGCTGTTGCATGAAATGGTTTATGAGATGGATGAGGCGCAGGTTACAGCACACGGGCGTGAACTGGTGTTGCGCGAAGATACCTTGGTTTATTATGCGGATTATTATAAACTGCCTCCCGGAGCTCGTATGGCAGAACTGTTACGCCGGATGCCCGGAGTGTATGGAAGCGAGGATCAGGATCTGCGGATCAACGGAAAGAAGGTTGCGCGTATTCTGATTAACGGAAAGGAATTTTTTGGCGATGATATAGCCATGGCCTTGAAGTATCTGCCGGCAGAACTGATCAAAGAGCTGAAGGTGTATGACAAAAAGAGTGATGAGGCTGAATGGAGCGGTGTGGACGATGGCAGTCGGGAAACTGTGATAGATCTCACCGTGGCCGATGATTTTCAGAACAGCTGGATGGGCGAGGTGGAAGGCGCTTATGGTACCAGCAACCGATATACCGGGCGTGCTTCTTTGAATAACTTTCAGGATCGGCGATATACCACTCTGACGGCACAAGCCGGAAACGACAGTCAGATGGGGGATGAGAACAATCAGAATGTGGGCTTGAGCTTTAACCGTACCCGAAAAAAACTGGATATTGGCGGCAACCTTTCTTATTACCGTAACGAGATGGAGCAGAACATGGCGTCGAGTGTTCAGTCGTTCGAGAACACTACAGCGGCATTTTCTGAATCAAAATATACGATGTATAATCGCCGACACAGCCTGAGTGGAGCGATGAATCTGGAATGGCGTCCCGACAGTATGACCGTCATTGCCATATCGCCTATGATAAACTGGTCTGGCGGTAAAAGCAGTCAGGAATCTTATTCGGCTTCTTTTGCTTCCGATCCCTATCTGGTTCCCGGAATAGAGCGCCCGTTGGACCAGATGGAGTTGCTGGGCGACAGTGTGGCGTTGAATGCCAACCGGAGTGTCAGTGACGGAAATAATAGTTTCTGGTCGGCTCAGTTGAATGCCAATCTGACCCGCCGTTTTGCCAAGAAAGGCCGCAGTCTGATGTTGGGCTTGAACGGAGGTTATTCTAATTCTGAGAATGACCGGAATGAATTCCGGCAGATAGATTATTATCGTTTGACGGCGGCTTTGGGCGGCGATTCGATATTTCATCAGGTGCAATATGATCAGACACCGAGTACGAGTACAAGCTGGGGCGGAAGGTTGACCTATACCGAACCTTTGGGGCGTGATTTTACCTTGCGGCTTGTTTATCAGGCTTCTTTGCGCAGACAGGAAGACAGTAGAGACGTGGCTTCCATTCTTGATCCGAGAGTAGCTCTTTTGGGTGTGGATCATACTAATTTTTATGATTTCCGGGCAGAAGCGTTACCGGATACGGTTCAAAGCCGTACGACACGCAATGATTATCTGGAGCAGCAGGCCGAGGTGGGAGTTAATCAGAACCGCACAAAGTACCAGTTGAATGCAGGAGTGCTGTTGAACAGCCAGTGGAACAAGTTTGCTTACCAGACATCTTCACGATTGTTTGAAGCCGAGAACCGGAGCTTGAACTGGGCCCCAAAACTGAATTTTTATTATCGGATTACCAGCAGGGAGCAGTTTAACTGTTCTTATTATGCCATGGCCCGTCCCGTAGATGCCCAGAAACTGGTGCCCGACACCTTGGACTATTCCGATCCGCTCAATCTGGAGTTGGGTAATCCCGACTTGAAGCCATCGTTTATGCATGCGGTTAATATGGGCTACAATCGTTTCTCCGAAGAAACCATGCGCAGCTATAATGTGAATCTGAACTATACTATTACCCGAAACAGCATCAGTTCCAAGAGTATGTATGACCGGCAGACCGGATGCCGCACCGTGATTCCGGTAAATGTGAATGGGAATATGAACGGAAGCGTTTATTTCATGATGGACACACCGCTGAAAAACAAAAAGTTCACACTGGCATTGCAAACCAATGTGAACTATATGCGCTATGTGGGATTTACGGTGAATGAGAATCAGGACGAGCCGGAAAAAAATGCCACCAACCAGATTTCCTTCTATCCCAATGTGCGGTTGAGTTATCGGAAAGACTGGTTAAACTGCTCCGTTTCTTTGGGCGGTAACTATGATCATTCGCGTAACACTTCCCTTGCTGCCGGAAATATGGATACTTACGGACTGGAAAGCAAGTTTCTCGGTTCGGTAGAAATGCCTTGGGGAATGGATTTCGCTACAGATTTTACGTTTAACGCCCGTTGGGGATTCAGCTTCCAGGGAATGAACAGTAATGAGTGGATCTGGAATATGCAGCTTTCACAGGGATTCCTGAAAGGCAGAAAAGCCCGTGTAGCTTTGAAGGTTTATGATTTGCTCAACGGCCGCAATAGCGTAAACCGCTCATTTTCTTCGTCCATGCGCTCCGATGTGTATTATGAGGCATTCGGGCGTTATGTCATGCTGCATTTGACTTATAACTTCAGTCTTTTCGGTAAAAAAGGTTAGAGCTGACGGTTATGGTTCGCGGTCTAACAGGTATTCCTTGCGGAACATTTCCAGGAAGAGCAAGAACAGAGATACTAATAGCGGACCGAAGATGACTCCCATGAAACCGAATATGGGCAGACCGGCCACCACACCAAAGATGGTGATGAGCGGATGAATGTTGGCCATCTTCTTTTGAAGAATAAAGCGGATCAGATTGTCCGACTGGGATACAACGATGCCTCCATAAGCTACTAATACCAAGGCCATGACCCAATTGCCGATAATGGCTAAATATGCGGCTAAGGGTACCCAGATTACAGCCGTACCGATCAGAGGGATAATAGATGCGACACCGGTGAATAATGCCGCTAACAATGGGTTGGGGACACCGCACAGCCAATAACCCAACAGGGAAATGCAGCCTTGAATCACTGCCAATAAAGGAATGCCGATGGCATTTGAACGGACAATGACATGGATTTTCTGCAAGACTTCCTGTTTGTTGTTTTCCTTAAAGGGTAATAGGGTGGATATGTAATGTTCCATATTGCGTCCTCCTGAGAGCAGGAAGTAGAGCAGCATGATGGCAACGGCTACATTGACAAAGAAATCACTGACTCCGCTCATGATGGATTGGCCGATAGCCGGAATTTGTCCGGCTATCAAGGATAAGGTGCTTTCTGACAAAACATTGAAACCGGTTTTTTCTTTGATGAAGTCAATCATGGCAAATGCCGGGCGAAGCAGTTCCTTGGGTTGTATGTTGATACTGGTGATTTCCGATACCAGTAGCCAGCCCATCAGGCTGATCGGGATGACGATGAACAGCAAGGTGCCTATGGTAACGGTCCATACTGCCCGGTTATAGGATATTCTTTCTGCCAGTCGGAATGTGATTTTTCTCAATAGTAAATAAAGGGTAAATGCTCCTAATATTCCGTTCATAAAGGGTTGTGCCTGCTGAAATAGAATATATCCTAAAAAGAGAATCAGGGTGATGAGGGAGTATTTCCAATACAATTCTTTCATAACGGGTTTAATTTTAATTGTTTTAGTTAAGCTTGATTCAAAAGTACATTCTTTTTTGTTTATATACGCCTGTCCGGTCGGCTTTTTTTTATCAGAATGCAAAAATGTTTCAAGAGATTGCCGATTCTGCCATTTGCTGGGTTTTGCCTTGAATTAAAATACTCTTTTTGCGTTTGAGTATATTAACACGATTTCCAGAGAAATCTTTGCGGATTCCAAGGATTATTACGAATTTTGTGATGAATTAGCACATAAACAGACAGATAGCAAGCAATGGCTTGACCACAACTAATTTACTAAAAAGTTGATTCATACAATTAAATACACAGTAACATGAAGCTACACAAATCACTCTTAGGTCACATCATGACCGTATTCTTTTCATTGACAAGTGTCACAACTCTGGCACAATCACATGTACAACCCGTATCCTTGGCTGGTAATGCCTATATTACCCAGCGTGCTGATAGAGCCCGCATTTCGGATAACGGTGTGGACAATTGGAGCAGTCCTCAAACCACAGTCAGTGCCTACTTCCATGTCGACAAGCCACAGACTGTCACATTATCACTTCAAGGCACAGGACATGCCACAATGCGTATGATATGCAATGGCAAAAAACAGAACGTCAAGTTCGATAGCGATGAGCTGACCAATGCGGGAAATCTGAAAGTCAAAATCCAAAAGCCCGGTTATGTCCAAGTAGACCTTAAAGGCATGAAGCGTGATGGCGAGAACTTTGCCAACATTTCCAACCTGATGGTTGCATACGAAGATGGCAAGGTGACATGTGTACACGATTTCTCGAACTACTGGGGACGACGCGGTCCGTCTGTGCACATGGGTTATACTCTGCCAAAGGGAAGTGATTATGAATGGTTCTATAACGAAGTGACTGTTCCAAATGACGGCGAAGTGATGCATAGTTACTATATGGTGGCTGGCTTTGGAGAAGGATATTTTGGCATGCAATATAACTCAAAGAAAGAGCGACGTGTTCTCTTTTCCGTATGGAGCCCGTTTGACACACAAGACCCGCGTAATATTCCCGAAGACCAGCGTGTACGCATGCTGCGCCATGGCGAAGGAGTGCGCATCGGAGAGTTCGGAAATGAGGGCTCGGGTGGTCAAAGTTTTATGAATTATCCATGGAAGGCGGGTACGACCTATCCATTCCTGATGCATGTACGTCCCGACGGAAAAGGCAATACGATATACACGGCCTATTTCTACGCTACGGAGGAGGGAA
>CAJMQV010000054.1 GCA_905215575.1 uncultured bacterium
AGCTTCACTATATTCGCGTTTCAATGCCTTGTAAAAGACATCACGTACCAACGGAAAGCCCTATCCCGAACCGCTGATCGGAGCCAACCGTCATCAGGATTTTGCCGTAATCGGTAACGCACTTTCCAACAGTCTGCACTGGCGCGATGCCAAGAAACTGCGCGATGCCGGTCTGCGTGTGATCCGTAATGCGCATTATCCTCAGGACCCTGCCTTTATGGATGCCTGTGACGAATTAGGACTGTTTGTCATCGTGAACACACCGGGATGGCAGTTCTGGAACGAGGAACCGATCTTTGCCCAGCGGGTATACAGCGATATCCGCAATATGGTGCGCCGCGACCGCAATCATCCTTCCGTATGGCTTTGGGAACCGATTCTGAACGAAACCTGGTATCCGGAGGATTTTGCCAAGAATGTGGTGAATATAGTCCAAGAGGAATATCCTTATCCGTATTGCTATACCGGTTGTGATGTCACCGCCAAGGGACATGAACTCTTCCCCGTGCAGTTCACGCATCCGCTGAACGGTGCCGGTGGGGCCTTCAATACCAATGAACTGAGTCCGGATGTGTCTTATTTTACCCGTGAGTGGGGCGACAATGTGGACGACTGGAGTTCACATAATTCTCCGAGTCGTGTCAGCCGTTCGTGGGGGGAGGTGCCGATGCTGGTACAGGCACAGGGATATGCCAAGACCGATTATCAGTATACCAACTATGATGCGCTGTACCGTAATCCGAGACAACACGTGGGCGGTTGTTTGTGGCATTCATTCGATCATCAGCGCGGCTATCATCCCGATCCGTTTTATGGCGGTATTATGGATGCTTACCGTCAGCCGAAACTGTCGTACTATATGTTCTGTGCGCAGCGTCCGCCTTATGAAAATCCGGAATTGATTGCCGAAAGCGGACCGATGGTGTATATAGCCCATGCCATGACTCCTTTCTCTCCTAAGGACGTAACGGTTTACAGCAATTGTGATGAAGTGCGTCTGACCTGCTGTCAGGGCAGTACTCCTTATATCTATAAGAAAGACAAGCAGGCTGGAGGCATGCCGTCGCCGATTATTGTATTCCCGAATGTGTGGGATGTGATGTATGATAAGGAACTGGCTCGTGGAGGAAAGCATGCGGAGTCTTATCTGTTGGCCGAAGGATTGATCGATGGAAAAGTGGTGGCTACCCATAAAGTATATCCGGCGCGCCGTCCTTCCAAAATCAAACTGTGGGTGGACAACGAAGGAGTGGAAACCCGGGCAGACGGCTCGGATCTGGTTACCGTAGTGGCTGCCATTACAGATGATCAAGGCAATATCAAGCGCTTGAACAACAGTACGATTCGATTTGATATTGAGGGACCGGGCGAACTGGTGGCAGATGAAGAAGACTTCACGAACCCGCGTGCCGTACAGTGGGGCACCGCTCCTATATTGGTACGTGCGTTGCCGGAGAGTGGAGAGATTCGGATCAAGGCATCGCTGACTCTGCAAGGAAAGCATACTCCTGTATCGGGAGAGTTGGTCTTGAAGACTACAGAACCGATGCGTCCGCTTATTGCCGACAAGGAAGAGCTGGAAACCTTATATCAGCAGAACCAAACGAAAAAAGAAAACCGACTGCAAACTGGGGATGCTGCTTCAGAGGAGATGCGCCGTTTGCAGCAGGAGCAGAACCGCGAGCGCTTGAAAGAAGTGGAACAGCAACAAAGTGATTTTGAATAAATCATACAAGAGAAGAAAGGGAAAGAACTAAAACTTTTTTTTTCAAGATATGCACCTTCCATTTGAAAATGGAGTGTTCTAAAAACTAAAGAAAGGATCGTATCGGAACTCGAAAAAGAGCTTGACATGATCCTTTCTTTTGTTATTATAGATACAAATTGTATTTTTCGAAAGATATATGAGGGGATAGTTCTGTTTAACCCCATTAATCAAATCGCATGCGCAGCAGGCGGATGGAATTCAGTACGGCCAGCAGGGCTACGCCAACATCGGCAAAGACGGCTTCCCACATGTTGGCCACGCCGAATGCACCCAACAGAAGTACGGCTAGCTTGACACCTAACGCCAGAATGATGTTCTGCCATACGATGCGGCGTGTGGCCTGACTGATGCGCAGGGCAGTGACAATGCGTTCGGGATGGTCGGTTTGCAGAATCACATCAGCCGTTTCAATGGCGGCTTCCGAACCGTTCTTACCCATGGCAATACCGATGGAACTGAGAGCCAGCGAAGGGGTGTCGTTGATACCGTCGCCCACATAGGCCATCTCGTCCTGCGTTTCCGCTTTAATCCGTTCTATATGTTTCACTTTATCTTCGGGAAGCAGGTCGCCGTAGATACGGTCTATTCCGATTTCTTTTCCCACTTTCTCGGCCAATTGTTGCTTGTCTCCGCTCAGCATGACGGTCTGTCCGATGCCGGCTTGCTTGAGTTGTTGTATGGTGCGTGCGGCATCCTCCTTGATGCGGTCGGCAATGAGGAAATAGCCGGCATAGGTGCCGTCAATCAGAAGATAGATTACGGTTTCGATGCGCAGGGTTACTTCTTCCGGTACCGATAGGTGGTGTGCCGTCAGCAGATGGGCATTTCCCATTTCTATGATATGGCCGTCCACAATACCGGTCAGTCCTTTTCCGGCCACTTCGCGCACCTGTTCGGCGGGTAAGAGTGGAAGGTGTTGCTCTTTTCCATATTCCGTAATGGCGTGTGCCACGGGGTGCGAGGACAGTTGTTCCAACGAGCAAGCCAGACTCAAAGCATTGTCCGGTGCATAGGCTTCCAAATGAGTTTCCAAAACAGTGAAATCACCGTAAGTCAGGGTACCGGTCTTGTCGAAGACAATAGCTTTCAGATGCGGGAATCGGTCCATGAAACTGGCTCCCTTGAACAGGATGCCCTGACGGGAAGCGGTGCCGATTCCGCTGAAATAAGCCAAGGGAATGGAGATGACGAGCGCACAAGGGCAGGAGATAACCAGGAAAATCAGAGCACGGTAAACCCAGTCGGTGATTTGGACATCGGCCAAAAACAGCGGAGGCAGTACGGCAATGAGCAGAGCCAGTACGAAGACCGTGGGAGTATAGACACGGGCCAGACGGCGGATCATCAGTTCGGTGGCTGACTTTCGTGAGCGAGCCTCACGTACCAGTTCAAGGATTCGGGCACGGGCGCTGTCCTCGTAACGGTGGGTCACCTGCATCTCGATAACATGTTCCTCGTTGATCATTCCGGCCAAAAGCGCATCGCCACGGTGCTTGCTTTGGGGAACGCTTTCGCCCGTAAGAGCCGCCGTGTTGAAGCGTCCCTTGTCAGACAGCAGAATGCCGTCCAGCGGAATCTGATTGCCTGCTTGCAGACGGATGGTTTCGTTTACCTGAATCTGTTCTGGCAAGTCGTGTGTCCACGCACCGTTTCGGAATACCTCCACTTGTTGTTCCTTCATGTCGAGCAGAGAGTCGATGTGACTTTGGGCCTGACGTACGGCGCGTTCCTGAAATTCTTCTCCGATGGTGTAGAACAACATCACGGCTACGGCCTCGGCAAATTCGCCGATACAGAAAGCGCCAACGGTTGCCAGTGCCATCAGTATGAATTCATTGAACCAGTCGCCATGGCGCATTCCGCTCCACGCATGCTTCCACACCGGCCAGCCTACGGGCAGATAGGCCAGCGCATACAGGATGCGTGCCGGCAGGGTTTGAGCAAACAGATGCTCGGCGATGAGGCCTCCGCCAAACAGCAGGGCGGTGATCAGAACCGGGAGCCAGGCTTGCATGCCGTGAGCTTCGTGGTGGTCGTGATGACTGTGGCAGGAGCATCCGCCGCTGCAACAGCATTCTTCATGATCATGTGGTTTCATTTTCTTTGTTGTTTTATGGATTTCTGAAGGCAAAGATAGAATCTTTCTGATGCAATTTGGTTGCAAATGCGTATCTTTGTCTGACCAAAGAGGTTTGAAGGAGTATTTGTTTATGGAAAAAGAGTTTGTTCTTTATATTAAGAATATGGTGTGCAACCGCTGCATCTGGGTGGTGCAGGAGCTGCTCCGTGAGTTGCAGGTGCCTTATCTGCGGGTGGAGTTGGGGCAGGTGGTACTGTCTGCTCCCTTGTCTGAGTCCGTACGGCAGGAGCTGGCAAAGCGTCTGGAGCAGCATGGCTTTCTGTTGTTGGCCGACCGTAAAGAGCAACTAGTGGCGCTGATCCGCTCTGCCGTTATCCGGATGGTGCGAAACGAGGATATACAGGAAGACCAGAATCTTTCTGCTGTCCTTACGGAAACCTGTCATATGGATTACAGTGCCTTGAGCAAACTCTTCTCCGAGCAGACTTCGATGACCGTGGAGCAGTATCATATTCTTCAGAAAGTGGAGCGCGTGAAGGAACTGTTGTCTTATGGTGAACTCACATTGGCCGAAATTGCTGACCGGGTACACTATTCCAGTCAGGCGCATCTCTGTGCCCAGTTCAAGAAGATTACCGGGATGACACCCACCCAATACCGCAAGCAGAAGAACCATCCCCGCAGTCCACTGGACGAGGTATGATATAAAAAATATCCCGAATTATGTAATAATCTTCCTTCATGGCGCTTGTATTTTTGCAGTAAAAAAGGATAGGATATGCAAGATACAACAAAAGAAACCCGAATCTTTCCGGTTGTGGGGATGAGTTGTGCGGCCTGTGCCGTACGGGTAGAGAAGGAATTGTCCAAGGTGACGGGTGTCAGTCAGGCCGGTGTGAACTTTGCGGCTTCGAATGTGCGGGTGGTTTTCGACAACAGCAGTTGTTCGCCCGAACAGTTGCGTCAGGCACTGCAATCAGCCGGATATGATCTGATTCTGGAAACGGAGCAGTCGGAGAAAGACGCTGTGGAGCAGATGCATCTGAAACGGATGCACCGCCTGAAGCGGCATGCCATCAGCGCTTTGGTACTTTCAGTGCCGGTTGTGGTGCTGAGTATGTTTTTCATGGACTGGGCTTATAGCGCGGCGATTTCCTGTGTTCTGTCAACGGTGGTGCTGTTTTTCTTCGGACGAGTGTTCTACATCAACGCCTGGAAACAGTTGCGTCACGGTGCGGTGAATATGGACACCTTGGTGGCCAACAGTACCGGAGTGGCTTATCTGTTCAGTCTGTTCAACTTGTTTTTCCCTGAATTCTGGTTGAGTCGTGGTCTGGAGCCGCATGTTTATTTTGAGGCTTGCAGCGTAATTGTGGCTTTTATCTTGCTGGGCCGTTTTATGGAAGAGCGTGCCAAAGGCAATACTTCGGCTGCAATCCGCAAGCTGATGGGATTGCAGCCCCGCATCGTGTCGGTGTGCCGTGCGGACGGCAGTGTGGAACAGTTGCCGTTGGCACAAGTGGAGCCGGGCATGCAATTGCTGGTCAAACCCGGTGAGAAGATCGCTGTGGACGGTGCTTTGGTTTCGGGTGACTCATTTGTCAACGAAAGCATGCTGACGGGCGAATCACTTCCGGTGCGCAAGCGTCCGGGAGCAAAGGTTTTTGCCGGTACAGTCAATCTGAAAGGTTCGTTCGTTTTCGAGGCGGCCAAGGTGGGAGCGGACACGCTTCTGGCACAGATTATCCGTCAGGTGCAGGAAGCGCAGGGCAGCAAGGCTCCCGTTCAGCGACTGGTGGACCGCATCGCATCGGTTTTTGTTCCTGTAGTCATGGGCATATCACTCATTACTCTCCTGGCGTGGGGATTGCTGAAACCCGAAGACGGTTGGGTTTTCGGTATTCTGTCTATGGTAACCGTGCTGATCATTGCCTGTCCCTGTGCGCTGGGACTGGCTACTCCTACAGCGATTATGGTGGGAATCGGTAAGGGAGCTGAACTGGGAATTCTGGTAAAAGATGCGCAGAGTCTGGAAACAGCCCGTAAAATTGATACCGTAGTGCTCGACAAGACCGGCACCATTACTGAGGGCCGTCCGGTGCTGACCGACTGCATTTGGAAGGAAGGAGCTTCCTCTTTACGCCGTGTGTTTTATAGTTTGGAGCGCTGTTCCGAGCATCCGTTGGCCGAGGCTGTGGTCCAGTCCTTCCGCAATGTTTCCACACTTCCGGTAGCGGACTTTGTCAGTCACACCGGTTGCGGTATCAGCGGACGGGTAGACGGTAAAACCTATTTTGCAGGAAGTGTGAACTGGTTGCGCGAGCAGGGTATCGTTTTGGATAAAGAACAGGAAAGCGCCTGCCGTCGTTTGGCAGGTGAGGCCAAGACCGTGATCGCTTTTGCCGATGAGACAACTGTGCTTGCTGTGTGTGGCATCCGTGATGCGGTGAAAGCGACCTCTGTTGAGGCCATAAAGATGTTACAGGAACGTGGTATCCGCCTAGTGATGCTGACGGGTGACCATGAGGCCACGGCACGTTCCATTGCCCGTGAAGTGGGAATCACCGAAATGAAAGCCTCTCTTTTGCCACAGCAGAAAAATGAATATGTCCGTCAGCTTCAGGCCGAGGGAGCGTGTGTAGCTATGGTGGGTGATGGAATCAACGACAGTGCAGCTCTGGCCAGTGCAGATTTGGGAATAGCCATGGGGCAGGGAAGTGATATCGCGATGGATGTGGCCAAAATGACGATTATCTCTTCCGATTTACGCAAGATTGTCGATGCGATAGAGTTGTCGCAGGTCACGGTTCGCACCATCCGTCAGAATCTCTTCTGGGCCTTTATCTATAATATAATCGGAATTCCTGTGGCTGCCGGTGCTCTTTATCCGTTGTGGGGCTTCCTGCTGAACCCGATGCTTGCCGGAGCGGCTATGGCGATGAGTAGCGTCAGTGTGGTGACCAACAGTTTGCGCCTGCATGTTTCTTCTTTGAGTTCTACCGGGACAGTAACCGACAGTCAGTTGGTGCGCAAACGCTATCAGGTGGAAGGCATGATGTGCGACCACTGCCGTCAGCATGTGGAGCAGGCCCTGAATGCCTTGGATGGTGTATTGGCAACGGTTACTCTGGAACCGCCTGTTGCCACCATCGACTTTGCCCAAGCACCGCTTTCTGTCGAGCAATTGCAGGAAGCACTGTCAAAGGCCGGAAAATATTCGATTAAGGAAATATAACATTTAAATATTAGATGCCGCAGATTTGCTATATCCGCATAGCAAACCAGCGGCATTTTGTAGTTTTAAAAACAGTATTATTCTAATAAAACTGTAATAATTACAAAAACGGCATGAGTTGTTTGTTTAAATCATTTTATAGAGTTATCTTTGCAGCGACTAAACTAAATAATATCTAACTATTGATTATGAAAAAAATGTATGTAACCCCTTCGTTGAAGGTGGTAAACCTGAATATGCAGGTGTTGCTTTGTGGATCTATGGAAGATAATGGTAGTTCATCTTTTGAAGGAATGGATGATCTTCCTTGTGGTCCAGGATTGTCTTCAACGAATAGTTCTTCTAATATTTGGGTTTCCAATACTTCTTCAATTTGGGATTAACGAATCATAAAGAAAGATTGTTTTCATGACTCGATTTTTATTAGGATTTGGATTGTTTTCAGTGGCACTGTGTGCACAGGCACATCTTGCAGACAGTGTAGAAGTATATCGTTCTTCTGATTTGAACGAGGTTCTGGTTGCTGTAAACCGGGATACACAAAAGAAATTAAATACAACGCAGCAGACTTTTACTTTCTCGAAAAGTAAGATTGATTTTGCGAACAGACAGAATATGGCCGATCTTTTGATGGAGAGCGGTCAGGTGGCCGTGCAGAAAAGCCAGCAGGGTGGAGGCAGTCCTATTCTCCGTGGTTTTGAGGCATCACGTATTCTTTTGGTGGTAGACGGAATCCGCATGAACAATCTGATTTATCGTAATGGTCATTTGCAGAATTCCATTACCGTAGACCAGTTTATCCAAAATCGCGTGGAAGTACTCAACGGTCCGGCTTCGTTGAATTACGGAACCGACGGACTGGGCGGTGCCATTGTGTTCAATACTCAGAATCCGGTCTTGGCATCTCCGGGACAGCGCCGTTTTACGACCGGAAATGCAGCTGTGCGCTATGGTAGTGCCAACAGTGAAGGCTCTACGCATGTGGATTTCAACTACGGAACAGAAAAGTTTGCTTCGCTCACCTCATTCACCTACAGTCATTTTGGTGACTTGAATGCCGGAAAGAACCGCAATCCCTTTCTGCCCGATGACGATGCCTATATCCGTTGCAATTATTACGTGAAGCCGTGGGGCGGAAAAGCTGATGAGGCTATAGCAAATGATTCTCCGGAAAAACAATACCGTTCCGGTTATGACCAGTATGACATTTTACAGAAGTTCCTGTATCAGCCGAACCGCGAGGAACAGCATATACTGAACTTCCAATTATCAAATACAACTGACTTTAACCGATATGACCGTCTGAGCGAGATGAATACCGGCGAGGACGGAACTGTCACTCCGAAGTTTGCCGAGTGGTATTACGGTCCGCAGTTTCGTTTGCTCTCGGCCTATCATTTTCATGGATGGAACAAGTTGGGAGCCGACAAGGTAAACCTGACTCTGGCCTATCAGAACGTGAAGGAAAGCCGTCACGACCGCAAATTCCAGAAAGAGGACCTCTATCACAACTGGGAGCAGGTGCATATGGCTACCTTGAATACCGACTGGATCAAGTACTGGGATCAGCATACGCTGCATTTGGGAGTGGACGGAATGTTCAGTTTCCTGAAATCGACCGCCGAAACCGAGAATGTGGTTACCGGAGAGCGTTCGGAAAACGGAACCCGCTATCCCGACGGTAAGAACCGGATGCACACCGTAGAAGCCTTTGCTACTCACGAATGGCAGGTTACTCCAAAGGTACGTATGAACGACGGCGTGCGTTTGGGCTATGCCACAACCTACTCAAGTGTGTTGGATGAGGACGTATTTCCGTTTTTTGCCGGTAAGGATCAGCGTAAGCAGAACATGACCTACAGTCTGGCATGGGGACTGAATTATCTGCCGGCTAAGACGTGGAAACTGGCATGGTCGGCCAGCACGGCTTATCGGGTGCCCAATATCGACACCGCTTCAAAAGTCTTTGAATCCAAAACCAGCACGGTGACGATCCCCAACGAGAATCTGAAACCGGAAAAGACGGTAACCGTGGATATGAACATCACGAAGCATATCGGCGACCGTCTGGTGTGGGAGAATGTGGTATATGGTACCTATTATTTTGATGCCATCACTACAGCCCGTGGCCTGTTCAAGGGAGAGAGTCAGATGGAATATCAGGGCACTTTGTGCGATGTGTACACACAGGTCAATGCCAAAGCAGCCGTATTGTGGGGCTTCAGCAGCAGTCTGACTGCCAAGCCTTCGCGCAATCTGGAGTTCAACGCTACCTATAATTACACTTACGGACGCGTTGTCAAGGGAGAAACCCACCAGCCGTTGGATCATATTCCGCCGATGTATGGTAGAGTGGGAGTGGCTTATCTTACCTCGAACGGCAAGGGACGTTTTGAAGCCTATTCGCTTTACAACAGCCGTAAGCGTGCGTCGGATTATAATGCCGATGGCGAGGACAATATCAAGTATGCCACGGTGAAGGGAGCCGACGGTGAGGGAATGCCTGCCTGGTTTACTCTGAACTTGAAGGGCAGTTACAATGTCACTTCCAATGTGACGCTTCAAGCCGGTGTGGAGAATCTGCTCGACACGGAATACCGTATGTTTGCTTCGGGTATCAGTGCGCCCGGCCGGAATATTTTCGTGGCTGCCCGCGTAGGATTCTGAAAAAATGAACCAATGTACTGAAAAATACACTATATTTGTATCAAGATTCCAGAAGAAAATAAAAACAGATATAGATGTTAGAACTCAGTATTGTAATACCCGTATATAATGTTGCACCTTATTTGCCTGCCTGCCTGGAGAGTGTCTTCGGGCAGACAGGCTTTTCTTTTGAAGTAATTCTGGTAGATGATGCCTCTACCGACAACAGTGGTTCGATTTGCGGTGAGTATGCCCGTCGTGATTCTCGGGTGCGCTATATCCGACATGCCCGCAACGGTGGTTTGAGCAGTGCCCGCAACACGGGCCTGGTGGCGGCCCGGGGCAAATACGTCACTTTTATTGATTCGGACGATTTTCTGGCTCCCGATACGCTGACTGTGAATATGGAACTTTTGCGCACACACACCGATGCGGATGTTCTGGAATATCCGGTGCAGGTGCATCATGGGGCAGAGAAAAGCTTCTGTTACAAGCCTTCGGAGCAGGTAACCGTTGAAACCTACCGCCAATGGGTGGAGCGTGAAGGGTATTGCTACAGTTATGCCTGGAACAAGATCTATCGGCGCACTCTGTGGCAGGGGTTGACCTTTCCCGAGGGGCTTTATTTTGAAGATCTTTATGTGGTGCCGCTGGTGATGCAGCGTGCGGGAAAGATTCTCTCCGTACCGACCGGACTCTATTACTATTGTAGTCGTAACGGTTCCATTACGACACAAACATCTTTAAAGAAACGCCGGGATCTGCTTCATGCGACTTTGGAATTTTATCAGCGTCTGACGGCCGAAGGAAACTGGTCCCGTGAGGTGCTTCATCGGTTGTATCTGCATGTGGTGGACCGTCAGATAGACGTCCTGCGTGCCGGAGGCGATGTGGAGATTCCTTCCTGCCGTTCGGTGATTTGTCTTGCCGGTGCTTCTCGGGTATCGGTTGCCGGACGTTGTAAGTCCCTGCTCTGTGGCCTTGTGGGGCGCAATGCCTGCCGTGTCTATTCAAACTTCTGCAAAATCATGCGATTATGAGTGCTTGTTCGGTCAGTTTTATCGTTCCTTATTAACAGATTAGCGCTTGTCTTTTAAAGCGTTGCTTGGATAGTCTGCTTGCTGTGGCCGCTACGACAGACTGTGAAGTGATTCTGGTGGACGACGGTACTCCCGATACGAAGGTTCCGTCCTGGTTGGTCGATTGGCAGATGGAAAAGAAAGTGCGTTATCATTATCAGGAGAACAAAGGATTGGGCGGTGGCCGAAACACCGGTATGAAGCTGGCTATAAAAGAATACATACAGTTTGTCGATCCCGACGATTATCTGATAGCGGAGCATTATGCGGCAGTGTGGTCCCTGTTGCAGGAAAAGCAACCGGATCTGTTGGCTTTTGATTTCCGGATGGTATATGACGTGGAGCCAAAGACCGTTGTCCCATGCCGTTCGGTGCTTTATGAAGGCAGTGGTGTGCATTTTATGTGCAGTCATAATCTGCGTGCCGGAGCCTGTTTCTATCTGTTTCGCCGTACTCTGGCTGCCGGACTGCTTTTTCTGGAGCATACCTATCACGAAGATGAAGCTTTCACTCCTTTGCTTTATTTGAGAGCGCAGACCTTGATTGCTACCCGTATTCCGCTTTATGCCTACTATCAGCGTGAAGATTCTATTATGAACAGTCCGGATCGTAGGAAGCTGCATCGTCGATTCTCTGATTTCCTGAAAATACAGCAGTCTTTGACCGCGTTGTTGCCAACTTTGTCCCATCGGCAGCAGATGGCTTTACGGCGG
>CAJMQV010000055.1 GCA_905215575.1 uncultured bacterium
TCTTCAGCATGTTCATCACCTCTTTCTGAGTTTCCTCAATCAGAGCCTCGCGGGCCTGGGCGCTGCTGTTCTCGTTCAGTTTCTCGAACTGACTCTGGATGTAGGCGCTGCCCAAGTTGCTGGTCATGATGATGATGGTATTCTTGAAGTTCACCACACGACCCTTGTTGTCAGTCAGTCGTCCGTCATCCAATACCTGCAACAGAATGTTGAATACATCCGGATGAGCCTTCTCGATCTCATCGAAGAGTACTACAGAGTATGGTTTGCGGCGCACGGCTTCGGTCAACTGTCCACCCTCATCGTAACCTACGTATCCCGGAGGCGCTCCGATGAGTCGGCTCACACTGAATTTTTCCTGATACTCGGACATATCGATACGCGTCATCAGCGTTTCATCGTCGAACAGATATTCTGCCAAAGCCTTGGCCAGCTCCGTCTTACCCACACCGGTGGTACCGAGGAAGATGAAAGAACCGATCGGTCTCTTCGGATCCTGCAGTCCGGCACGGCTTCGTCTTACGGCATCGCTCACAGCCTGAATGGCCTCGTCCTGACCGATTACCCGTTTGTGCAGTTCCTCTTCCAGATGGAGCAGCTTCTCGCGCTCGCTCTGCAACATCTTGCTTACCGGTATTCCGGTCCAGCGGCTTACCACGTCGGCAATGTCCTCAGAGGTCACTTCCTCTTTGATCATGGCCTCTCCGCCCTGAGTCTCGCGCAGCTGTTTCTGGATGTTCTCGATTTCATCCTGCAAAGCCTTGAGTCGTCCGTAGCGGATTTCAGCCACCTTTCCGTAGTCACCCTCACGCTCGGCACGCTCGGCCTCCCACTTCAGCTGTTCAATCTGCTGCTTGTTCTGCTGAATCTTGTTCACCAGTCCGCGCTCGGCTTCCCATTTGGCCTTGTAGCTGCTCTCCTGTTCTTTCAGTTCGGCAATCTCCTTGCTCAACTGCTCCAGTTTCGGCTGGTCGTTCTCCCGCTTGATGGCTTCACGTTCGATTTCCAACTGTTTCAACCGACGTTCGATTTCGTCCAGCTCCTCGGGCACGGAGTCACGCTCCATTCTCAGCTTGGCAGCGGCTTCATCCATCAGGTCGATGGCCTTGTCCGGAAGGAACCGATCCGTAATGTATCGGTTGGACAGTTCTACAGCTGCAATGATGGCGTCGTCCTGGATACGAACCTTGTGATGGTTTTCGTAACGCTCTTTCAGTCCACGCAGGATAGAGATGCTGCTCAAGGTATCCGGTTCGTTGACCATAACCGTCTGGAATCGGCGCTCCAGAGCCTTATCCTTTTCGAAGTATTTCTGATACTCATCCAGAGTGGTGGCACCGATACTCCGCAATTCTCCACGAGCCAGAGCCGGTTTCAGAATATTGGCGGCATCCATGGCGCCTTCGCCCTTACCGGCACCCACCAGGGTGTGGATCTCATCGATGAACAGGATGATGCGTCCTTCGCTCTTGGTCACTTCGTTGACTACCGACTTCAGTCGCTCCTCAAACTCACCTTTATATTTGGCACCGGCAACCAGCGCACCCATATCCAGAGAGTACAGTTGCTTGTCCTTCAGGTTTTCGGGCACGTCACCGCGCAGGATTCTGTGGGCCAGTCCTTCCACGATGGCCGTCTTACCGGTACCCGGCTCACCGATCAGAATCGGGTTGTTCTTGGTTCTTCGGCTCAGGATCTGCAGCACCCGACGGATTTCCTCGTCACGTCCGATCACCGGATCCAGTTTGCCGCTGCGAGCCTCTTCCACCAGATTCTTGGCATATTTGCTGAGTGACTGATAGGTATCTTCACTGGATTGTGAAGTCACTTTTGAACCGTTTCTCAGCTCGTTGATGGCGCTCTCCAGTTCCTTTTCCGTCACTCCGGCGTCTTTCAGAATCTGGCTTACGTTGCTTTTTACGGCAAGCAGCGCCTTGATCATGTATTCAACAGATACAAATTCATCTCCGTTTTTCGTAGCAAATTCCTGGGCGCGGGTCAGTACCTCGTTGCACTCACGGCTCAGGTAGGGTTCGCCTCCCTGTACTTTGGGGCGGGAATCAATCTGCTTTTCCAGAACCAGCTCAATGTTTCGGGCATTGACACCTAATTTCTGGAAGAGAAAATTCGTTACATTTTCTCCGACTTTCAGGATGCCTGCCAACAAGTGCTCCGGTTCAATGGCCTGCTGGCCTTTGCTCTGTACCAGATTGACAGCTTCTTGGATTGCTTCCTGGGCTTTAATCGTAAATTTGTTAAAGTTCATGGCATTTCTCCTTTCTTATATTATCCTGAATATTATTGTTTTCAAATCTCTTTGTCGATTTGTGCTCGACACTCAATATACATCAAAAGGCTTGCCAAAGTGCTCGAAGTGACAAATTGTCTGATTTTCTGAAATTTTGACAGAATACCATTGTGGAATTCAGACATTTCTGCTATTTTATTAGCTGGATGGTAAAGCGGTAGGTGATGGAACCTTCGCACCACATGCTGAAGTTGGTGTTCCACAGGTTATTACTCAGGTTGAAATGAATGCCTCCGCGCTTGTCCGGGTATTGGGTGGAGTAATTGAGTCCGCGCGGCTCCCCTATATTTACCAGAAAAGCCTCCCGACTTTCGATTCTTATGGTTCCTTTTGTGGTGACAATGTCTACATAGCGGTCAATGCCGTGCATCTGCCGGTTTCCTTTTTCTACCACATCGAGAAGGTCCACCGGTTGTCCCAGTTTTTCGGCAATAAGACCAACGATGTTATGTGCATTGAAAGAAAGCCAATAAGCTTCCGGGAGTCTTACGGCCGGTTTGTTTACCAAGGTAATTTCCAGTTCGGCCTTTTTCCCGTCTTTATACGTTAGGCAGTTCGCATACATCTTTTCGGGATAGCAACGACTGTCCACGCGAGGATGTTTCGGGAAGGCCAGTTCATACAGCGTGCGTGTTCCGGCATCTTCTTTTCTGGTTTCCTGTCTGACCATTTGAGCGTATAAGGAGATGCTGGTTGCTTTTGAGTTTTCCAGTCCAATCTTGCTCAGGTCATACCGCGCCCACTCAAAGCGGTTGCGTAAATAGTTGTCCAGGAATATGGTGTAATCTTTTGCATCGAGCATTTGATACGACAGTCCTCCGGCTTTCAGAATACCGTCGGCGAGCAGGCTGCATTGCCAGTTGGAATAGTCGCCACTGCATGCGGCTGAAGAGAACTGAGGAGCTTCGCATTTTCCGGCTGCGTCAACCGTTGCTTTGGCTTCGGCCTGAAGACTTTCCGGCAGTTGGGTTATGGCTTTGTCAATGTAGTCGTCTATTTCTTTCCAGGACTGTTCTACCTTTTTGAAAGGAGCGGTGTTGCGGGCAGCCATAAAGTCGTCCATGTCATATTTATCCCAGTTCTGAAGATGGGTCTTTATGTCCATACCTTGAGTGTGTTCCCCAATCAGGCCTAATTCCAACGCGAAATTCAAATCTTCGAGGCTGCCTTTTTTCAGTTTGCCTGTCTGGAGCCATTGAGAATATTGATTGGATAAAGCCCGGAATCTGGCCATACGCATGGGAGCGCCGCCATAGCCGTAAATCCATGTATCGCCTATTTCTGAGGTGACCAATGGAAGTTTCTCTTTATCCTTGAGGAGAGCTTCGGCTATTTCATTAAAGGAGCAAGGTTTCAGTTTGGCATTCGGGTAGCGTTTCCGTAAGCCGGCGTAGATGGCTTTAACCTGTTCGTAAGTGTGAGGGCCGTGGTTGTCTCCCGTAAAGTTGATGGCTACAGCCGATTTTCCGTCGGGCAGGATGCTTTCCGTGCCATAGTCCTGTTGATAGGCCAATATCAGTTCGTTTCCTTCCGGATCCTGCCAGCGGCAAAAGGCCGGGACATTCGGGACGGGACAGGCTGAATTGACTCCGATATGCAGAAAGCGTATGCCCGCGCGATTCATGGGAGCGATGATGCTTCTGGTATGCCCGGGTACGTCAGTCATTTTTGCGGCAATGGTGTGTTTTCCATATTTCTGGTCTAATTTTTGAGTGACAGACAGGCAGGTTTCAAATAGATCCCGATTCATGGATTCTGATTCCACGGTATATGGAACCCCGTTCCATACAATGTCCCCTTTGTCAATAGCCTTTTCCAGTCTTTTCACTTCCTGGGGTGAGGCTGTCTGTAAGTATTTCCATATCAGCCATGAACCGGTGGTCCACACATAACGCTCTCCCTTGCCGTCTTTTCTTAACCGTTCGGCAACATCCAGTGCCTTGGGAATAAAATCGTGGATGTAATTGTACTCTACAACCGAACTAAGATCGGTAAACCCTACATCGAGGTGTGTTTTAAATACAACATAAACCGTTTTAATGTCTTTGTTTTCCGCAGATTGCGCATGAACAGGAAAAATCAAAGTCATGGCAACACTCAATAGAATTAAGATCCCTTTTTTCATTGTAATTGATTTTTAGTTTTTTAGGTATTTGTTTGTAAAAGCAAGGTTACTCTTTTGTTTTGTGGCAGGGATTGAGTAACGATTTTACAAAAGTAGTAGACTTGTTTTTATTTTTGTCATAAAATAGGGTTATAAAATAATAAAATGTTGTGTTTTTCTTTTTTGAATTGAAATATTATGATGTACTGTCTTTATCGCTATTTATTTGGCCATTCTATGGCATTTACGGTATCTGCATATGGAAAGAAGCAAGCCTTAATAAACTTTAAAAGAGAAACGGGCGTATCTGCATTCCCTCATTTTTGTAGTAATTTTACACCTAAATAAATAGAAGATGAAGATAGGAATCATGACGGCCATGAGCTCAGAGTTTGAGCAGTTGGCCAAAAATCTGAATAACAAGGCGGAATGCAAGGCTGGCCCCTTTACTTGTATCAGCGGTGAGGCCGGTGGAAATGAAATCATTCTGTTGCAGTGTGGCATCGGTAAGGTGAACGCTGCTGCGGGAGCCATTGAACTGATTCATACCTTTGCGCCCGACGCGATGATCAGCACTGGTGTGGCCGGAGGCATTGATGTGCAGGTAGGAGTGATGGATGTGGTGGTGAGCCGCGAAATCGTTTATCATGACGTGTGGTGCGGCATGGGCAATGTGTTGGGACAGATCCAGGGCATGCCGGCACGCTTTACAGCCAACGAAACCCTGTTGCAGTGTGCGCTGAATCTAGACACACCGACACGCATTCATGACGGACTGATCTGTTGTGGCGACCAGTTCATTACCGACCGTGCGGAGCTGGACAAGATCAAGTCAAACTTCCCCGAAGGACTGGCCGTGGATATGGAGTCGGCTTCCATTGCCCAGGTATGCCATTTGTATGGAGTGCCTTTCTTGAGTTTCCGCATCATCAGCGATACGCCGGGAGTGAAGGATCATGTAGAGCAGTATGAGAATTTCTGGGGAGAGATGGCCAACCGTTCTTTTGGCGTAACCCAAAGTTTCCTGAATGCTCTGCCGAATACATTAACCAAATAATCAGAACGACGATGAAGAAAATTCCAAGTTTTACGATAGACCATTTGCGTTTGCAGCGTGGCATCTACGTGTCCCGCAAGGATTATGTGGGCGATGAGGTGATCACCACATTTGATATCCGCATGAAGAACCCTAACCGCGAACCGGCGTTAGGACAGGGTGCTATCCACACAATTGAACATTTAGCGGCAACTTTCTTACGTAATCACCCAACCTGGGCCGACCGTATTGTATATTGGGGCCCGATGGGATGTCTTACCGGCAATTACCTGTTGGTGAAAGGTGATTTGGAGTCGAAGGATATTCTGGGACTGATGCTGGAAACCTTCCGTTTCATTGCAGACTATAAAGGAGAGATTCCGGGAGCTACGGCAAAGGACTGTGGCAACTATCTGTTACAGGATCTGCCTATGGCCCGTTGGGAAGCCAACAAGTATCTGACCGAGGTGTTGGAGGTCATCACCGACGAACAGTTGGTTTATCCGCAGTGATCCGCCGGTGCGGTTTGCTGTCTGAGTGAAAAAGAATAGAAAGAGGTCTGCTCCAGCGGCAGGCCTCTTTTCCCGTAAATAATCAAGAAGAGAAAAAGTAAATCATGGCATTGAACGACAGTATTTTGTCTGAAATCATCTCCACGTCGCCCAGTGTGGAACTGTTGCGTCTGCGCAACCGGGAGCTGGTGTTGCTGTTTCTGTATCGCACATTCTATCATAAGCCCGATCCGGTGGCCTATGAGCACCTCTGCGTGCAGCTGTCCGATTACCTGTGTGCGGAGCATCTGGACCAGGACGAGGAGAGTGGCATTTCGGTGTTTGACACCTACGACGAGAAGGCGCGCAAGTATATCATGCGTTGGACCGACAAGGGATTTTTGCGGAACTATCAGGAAGAAACGGGCGAGGTGTTTTACGAACTTTCGTCGTATGCCAGCAAGACACTCGACTGGCTTCTGAGTCTGAAGAAGGAGGATTTTGTGGGCACCGAGTCCAAGTTCATGAATCTTTTCTCCCAGATGAAAGAGCTGGTGGAGTTTACCAATGAAGACAAGGATGAGCGTATCCGTATCCTCGAAGCCCGAAAGCAGGAGATAGAACATGAGATACAGACCATCCGTGCCGGAGGAGATGCCCGGGTGTTTGAGGAATATCAGATACGTCCGCGCTTCCGGCAGATCACCCAGTCGGCCAAAGACCTGCTTTCCGACTTCAAGGAGGTGGAGGAGAACTTCAAGAATATCACCAAGAGCATCTATCAGAAGCATGCCGAAGGGGGATATACCAAAGGCGACATTCTAGGATTCACGTTCGATGCTCTGGAAGATTTGCAGAACAGTCCGCAGGGACGCAGCTTCTATGCTTTCTGGGACTTCCTGCTCAGTCCTTCCCTGCAAGAGGAGTGGGATGAACTGGTGAGCGGACTCTTTGAAACGCTCGACCATAAAAGCATTCAGGAGCGTGACCAGTTCCTGCGCAACATGAAGCAGTATCTCTATGCCGCCGGAAAGAAAGTATATCAGGCCAACGACAAGATGGCCGAGAAACTGAGCAAGATCATTTGCGAGCAGGAAGCGCCGAAACAGGTGGCTGCCCGCAAACTGATTCAGGATATTCAGGCCACTCTGCTGGAACTGGCCCAGAAGAACTGCAAGCCCGAGGTTTCCCTGTCCGTGGAAATGTTTCCCGAAATCAGGATGCCTGCGGAGCGCAAGCTCACTCTGGAGCGTAACACCGAAGTGGTGTACCGGCAGGTGCTTGAGGTGGCGGCTTCCGATATCACACAGGCTGACTATGCCGACGCTCTCTTTGCCACGCATACGGTGGACCGCGGCATTCTGAAACAGCGCGTCCTTACGGCTTTGAAACGCAAGAAACAGGTGTCGCTGGCCGAAGTGATCGAGCGCAACGGCGGACTGGAAAAAGGACTGGCCGAGCTGTTCGGCTACATCGGTCTGCTGTCGGAGTTCCGTTACCATGTGCATACCGAAAAGACGGTGGATGTGCCGTTTAACACCGCCGAGAACAAAATGATCCGAGTACCCGAAATAATTATTGTCAGATAAACTATGATGGAGAATAAAAGAGCGCCTTATGCAAGAGCTGTTGTCTGCTTGTTGAAAGGAATCGTAAATGCCTCAGACCGCGTCTGGGAGGATGTGTTGCACTATCAGACCGAGATTCAGAAATACCTGATGCAGATCGGTATCGAACTGATTGTGAAACGTGAGGAAGGTTTTGCCTATATCCGTCAGACCACGGACGAGGAAGGCAATACCGTGGGACTGGTTCCCCGCAAGCAGCTGGGATTTGAGATTTCCGTGATTCTGGTGATCCTGCGTCAGGTTCTGGAAGATTTTGACAATAATCTGGATGAGCTTTATGCCACAGAATGCTATCTTACGGCCGAAGACATCAAGGAGCGGGTGGAACTATTCCTGCCCGAGAAGTTCAACCGGGTGCGTCTGCTCAACGAGCTGGATGCCTATATTGCCCGTATCGTGCAGTTGGGCTTCCTGGTGGAGAAGCGCAACGAAAATAGGGTGTCTTATCAGATACACCGCATCATCAAGGAGAAAGTGACTTTGGATCAGCTGTTGGAATTTAAGCAAGAATTGGAAAAGTATGTTGAGTCTGTTTAAGTAAAAGTTAGTATTAATTGCGGTATATGAAATACGATTATATAAAGGGAGAACATTTTTTTAAAGTTCATAGGGAAAAACTTAATATAGAGTTGTATGAGTATTTTGATATTTATCTGCATTTAGATACTAAGTTTGAAAAATTAAAGAACTCTACAAAGGAAAATGAAACTTTAACTGATGATATGTCTAAATTTTCAGCCATGCATAGTCTGAAAGATTTTTACTATCATGAAGCGAAGAGAAAACATATGTTTACCTCAGTAGAGGATATAAGATATCTTTCTAGTTTTGTAGATATATATGGATATATTTATGAAGCGTTGGAGTTTATTATAAAAAATGGTTGTAGAAGCAGAACTGAGCTTTTTAATATAGTAAAAGACGAAATGTATGATAGATGTCTGAAGTTATATGGATGTGAATTTAAAACGTTTGAAAGTATATTTTATTCTGTTTGGAAAGAAAATGCAAATGGAAGGTTGATGGATTATTTTTACAAAAAAAGGAAGGATTATTTTTTGAATAATGATAAAGCATTCTGGAGTTTATTAATTTTACTTGTACTATTACCTAATTTTTATTATACTTCAGCAATTCCTTTTGTTATTACGATAACATCAGTCTTTTTTTCGGTTTTATTTTGTGCTGATAGAGGAAGATATATGCTTTTGCCATTAGTGGCATTTGTTTTAATATCCGTTTTACTTGTTTTATTTATCTATTCATCTGATAGTTATAATCCTGAAACAATTTTAGTAGTAAAAGATACTATTCGTAGCGGATTAATATTATTCTTATTTTATCCAATCTTGATTGTAAATAGAAGTAGATTGAAGGATGAAGATGCTTGAATAAAAATAGGTCATAATATAGTTGGGTTAATTATCTTGATAGACACTTTTTTGAAATAGAGAAGAGAATGGTCGTTGTACTTGAAATTTTTTCTCTATAGAGAAATAGAATATAAAGGCACAGAATAGAAAAAGACTAAATAGTTACTTATTTATTGAGAATTTAGAAAATGAAAGACATAGTGAAAAAAATAATAGTCAATATAATTGCAATTGCATTATGTGTGGCTGTTTGGATTTTTATAATAGCTTTGGTGGATTTTTCTACTTTAGGAGTTGTCTGGAAGTATTTTACAGTAGGAGTTATTATTTCTTTGTGTGGCGGTATTTGGAGCGGCAGATTTTTGTTATTAAAGTGCTTAGAAAAATAGGGTTATGAGAAGTTTTTATGAGATTCTTGGAATTGCACGAGATGCTTCTTTAGAAGAAATTACAGCTGCTTACCGAAAAAAAGTTTTAGAATGTCATCCTGATAGAGGTGGAAATACAAAGGACTTTCAGAATATTCAAAAAGGTTATAAGATTCTTTCCGATGCTACTAAAAGATTATTGTATGATAAATGGCTAAAGGAAAAAGAGAAGGAAGAATTTGATTTGAGTCATTTTAGGAATATAGTGTTTCACACAGCAAATAATATTGAATATAATCGTATATTTTCTTCTGTAAAGATTTTCTTAGAACTTCATTGTGAATATGATCATGATTTAGCACAAATAGTTACTTTTGAAGCGCAAAATGAAGAGTGTTTTTATTTAAAATTAAATCTTCAAGAGAAGGTGCAAGTTTTAGCAGTAAGGGTTATTTATGCGATAACCTGCAAACTTCTTAATGAAAAATCATATACAAGGCTAAATAATGTAGTTCTTTTACAAAAAAGTTGTATAAGTTATTTTGAGAAAGAAAAGCAAGTAGAAGAGAAGAAAAAGCAAGAAACTCTTGAGGACAATAAATATGTACGGAGAATATTATTTTGGATTGTGGTAACAGTGTTATTGTTATTTTCTTTTATTTATTATGTTACGATATATAGTGAGCAAAAGAATAGTAATAATGTAAATAATACCTCGGAAAGATTTGCGGAAAAAGAACCTGTTGAATATGTTGATAATACTGTCGGAACTCTGAATGAAAATGAAATTGAAAGAGGAGAAGTTTCTGATAGAAGTACATATAATGAGATTACTTTTCAAACAGGTGATATTCCATATAAGGATGCTTTCGGAAGAGGCCTTTATAATAAGAATTCATTAAGTGAATTAGAATTGATCAATCATTCATTAAAGGATGCTGTTGTGTTGTTATGTGATGCTGAAGATAAAGTAATACGAAACGTATTTATAAGTCATGGAGATACATATATAATGAAGAAAATTCCCAAGTCTATTTGTATAGTTAAGGTTATGCAAGGATATTCATGGAATAGTGACAAAGATAATGGAGAGAATTTTCCAAAAGGAGGTTTTATGCAAGACGTATCTTATTCAAAAACAGATTGGGGTGATGCCTTTCATTTCGTACCTGAGAGTGTAGAAGGTGGATATAGTTATCCGACTTATTCTTTAACGTTGCATAAAGTAGAAAATGGAAATATGAATTCAGAAGATATTTCACAAGATGAATTCTTCCAATAATTTATGTTTATATAAGTAATTTGTTAGAATTAATTTATGAAGTTCGAAAACAATGTTGAGTCTGTTTAATACACGTTCCGAAATGTCGGGGTTCCGGTTGCAGTATATGGAAATCTACAACTGGGGAACGTTTCACGAAAAGATATTCAGAATGGCACCCGAGGGAAACAATGCCCTGCTTACCGGTGCCAATGCCTCCGGAAAGAGTACGCTGATCGATGCGCTGCTCACCCTGATGGTGCCCGCCAAGAAAGACCGTTTCTACAATCAGTCGTCGGGTGTGGAGAAAAAGGGAAACCGTACGGAGGAAACTTATGTGTTGGGACACTATGGAAATATCCAGAAGGACGGCGAGAATGCGGTGACCACCCAGGCTCTGCGCGACCAGAGTACTTATTCGGTGTTGCTGGCCAGCTTCATGAATACGGACGACCAGCATGTGGTTACCGTGTTTCAGGTACGCTGGTTCTCTTCGGGAGAGTTGCGCCGCACCTTCGGCTTGGCGCATTGTCCGCTGGAGATTCAGCGTGACTTCCAGCCGTTCGACGGGCGCGGCAACTGGCGCAAGCGTCTGGAAGCGGCCTATAAGGGACCGCGCACGATGGTGGAGTTTTTTGACGGTCCGGTGGGATATGCCGAGCGCATGACCCAGTTGCTCGGCATGCGTTCGGTCAAGGCGCTGAGCCTGTTCAATCAGATTGTGGGTGTCAAGGTGCTCGACGATCTGGATGACTTTATCCGCACGAACATGTTGGAGGAACTGGATGCCGAGGGGCAGTATATCCAGCTGAAGGACAGTTTTACCACG
>CAJMQV010000056.1 GCA_905215575.1 uncultured bacterium
CCAGGCATCCGTACGCACACTGTCACGATGCACTTCCTTGCCGGAGACATCATAAACCGACAAAGGCAACAGCGTATCGGGAACGACCTGATAGGCAGACTCCCGGCGTTGGCCCGCTATTCCGGCCAAATGAACAGTCTGCCCCGGACGATATAAAGAGCGGTCAGTGTATATCTCCCCCCAAAACTCTGTAGTCTGAGGCACGGTAAAACCTCCTTTTCTCATCGGCTCCTGCCAAACGGTATCCCCTTGCCAGCTGGCATAGATCTTATATTGTTTGAAATTGGAAATATCCATAGATACCCGTCCGTACTCGTCCGTATAGGCTTTGATACGGAGCTGCTTGTCTTCTTCCAATGATGGCGACTGCACTTCTACGCTTGCACCAGGGCGGGGAGCACCGCTACGTGCATCAGTAACCACGACATCCAACATACGGCCATCGGGCTCAGCCAAAGAAAAAGTGCGCAATGCGGTAGACTGGAAGAAACGGCATTTCTGCTGGGTGCCTTCCGGAGAACGGACTGTAAAATACAAGGCATAGTTACCGTTTTCCGGTACTGTCCAGGAAAGCGTATCGCGCACATATTCATAAGGCGAAGGTTCTTCTTTCAAAGACAGCTTTCGGGTTTCCAACAATTCGCCCTGTTTTTGCAGCATTTTCCCAACCTTTTCAAACGGTTGGCTGGTCAAAGTATCCTGCAAACTTTGGGTAATCCGATAAATCCGGCACTCCACATCACGGATGTTACGATGCGCCAAAGTCCAGGAAATGGTATCACCGGGATAACCGGTTTCATCAACAACCCAACTCAGATAGGGCTGACTCAGGCTTTTCAGTTCATTCTTCAGAGCTGAAATATGCCGATAACGAGGATAACGCTCCAAAGCCGTTTGCAGAAGTCGTACTTTCTCCGGATTACTGAAGTCCATCTGCGAAGCACGCAAATAGGCCTCAGCCACAGAAGGTTGATCAGCAAACCGTTGCATCACGTCGGCATAAGCCCGGTATTCCGCGCTCTGGAAGAGCAAAGAATCACGATTCTTCTCTTGCCAGCTGATGTTTGTCTGCGAAAGGTTCTGAATGGAATCCAGTACAAAATACAGTTCGGCTTCGCGATTCCGCTTCTGACGATAAACAGAAAGTATCTTGCAGACAGCTTCCTGACGGAGCTCTCTGTCTGCTCTCAAACGGTTCATACCCGCCAAGGCTCTCCGACCGATCAGATGAAGCAGGTCTTGCCCCAGAAAACGGTCCGCCGTCCCCGGTTCCACCAAAGGCAGATAATCTTTCAGACAAACAGCGCTCAGCGCCTGTGGATCAGTCAAAGAAAGTGTGTAATAATAAAGGGCTCTTTTCCGATAATCCTCACGGCTCCAATACTCCAGCGGCAGACTATCGGCTTCAGCCCAGGCAATCCACGGGCCGCGATATTCATTATTCTGACAGATCTCTGCGGCAAATGAAGCGTAAACCGCACGCTCGGCCGGAGTTTGCGCCTCGGCTACCCGACGCTCCAACTCTGGAAAATCCATATAAAAACTGTCCGGACTGATCTGTTGACGCAGGGAAGCAGCCGCCAGAAAAGCGGCCATCTCCTGATTCCGGTTGTTCGCACGCTTTGCCTTAGCCTGAATTTTAGCTACAACATTCCCTGCAGAAGCCGGAAATCCCTGCTCCTGATAACGGAAAGCCTGTTTCCATAAACGGTCGTAACGACGTGCCTGTACGGGCTGGAATATTAGAAAAGATGCCAGCAAAGCGCTTGCACAAGAATATAGTCCTATATTACCGAATGTTTTCATAAGCCAGATTTTTTCAAGATAATTAGACAAATACAGGTCGTAAACAAAGATATTTAAAATACCAGACAAAAGATACTTTTTAATCACTTTTTATAATATAGTAAACATAAAGCTACAGATAACAACTAAATGCCGAACATAAAAAAATTCCTCCACCCATAAAGGCAGAGGAATTTCCAAAGCGTAAATCTTTATATTTAAACTTTTATTACTGAATAAACTTCTTGTATGCACGGAGATCGTGACGCAGACAGCTGATCAACTCCTGGCTCTCCTGCAAAATATTCAGATAAACCAGAGCAACCTTGAGGTACTGACTGTTTTCTGTCTGCAAGCGGTCAAACTGTTTTTTACGGATCACAGACAATTTGTCTTTATAATTCTCCGTTTCGAGCAGGAAGGCCTCAACAATCTCCAGATTCTGTTCCTCGATAATGGCACCACCACGGGCGATAAAGTCGAGAACCTGCTGCTTAACCTGTTGCAATTCGGCCACACATTCCTCGTTCAGCGGGTTGAAGTTATTGTCTACATGCTCCTGACACGGATCGTTCATACGTTTCAAACAGTAGATCATCTGTTGATCGCTGTTGGTACTCAAATGGAACCAGGTGTTCTTCTCCAAAGACAACTGTGTGTCGATTCTTCTCATACCAACCAGTTCTCTCTGACGGAGTTTCTTGATGATGCGCTTCTCTTGATCCAACTTACGGGACACTTTTCTCAGTGTTTTCAGATTTTCACCGGTGAAACCGTCAATCACCCGTTCATAAGAAGCAGCAACAAAGTCAAGAACTTCTTTCTGAGTGATAGATACATGCTTCTTGAGGTATCCCCAGCACTCAGCCTTGTCACGGGTAGCCATCATTTCCTGGAATACGACATCACGAGTACCGCGCTCTTCCTTCTTTCCAACTCCAATGTTGTTCTTCAACAGAATGTAAATTGAAAGAACTACGAAAGCAAACATCACAATCATACCACCGTAGTACATCAGGATTGTTACAAAGGCACAGGAAATGAAAGCAACTGCGGCTGTAAGGAACCATCCACCGATTACGTTCAGCACACCGGTAATACGGAATACAGCACTCTCACGGCTCCAAGCTCTATCGGCCAAAGAAGAACCCATCGCAACGATAAAGGTTACATAGGTTGTTGACAAAGGCAATTTCAAGGAAGTACCCATGATGATCAGCAAACCGGCAACCACCAGATTGACAGAAGCACGAACCAAGTCGAAAGCAGCTCCATTCTCCAAAATCACTTCGTTCTTGTTAAAACGCTTGTCACACCAGGTAGTCAAGGCCTTGGGAGTATAATTAGACAGGAACTCACCGATAGTATTTGAACCACGCACAATGCTTCGTGCGACACGAGAAGAACCGAACATCTCTTCACCCTCATCCTGACGGGACAAATCCACAGAAGTCTTGATCACATTATGTGCTTTCTTGGAGAATGCCAAAGCCAACACCATCACAACTCCGGCAATCATCAGGAAAACAAACGGCGTTTTGGCACTTTCATTCAAAGAAGACATCATAAACGTATCCGCATTTCCGGCACCGTTAGCCACAAAATCCTGAAAAGCGGAATAGGCAGCCAAAGGCACACCGATAAAGTTCACCAAGTCGTTTCCGGCAAATGCCATCGCCAGAGCAAATGTACCCATAAGAATGATAATCTTGAATACATTTACTTTCAGGAAGTGCAGGATCTGCATCAATACGGTAGAAGCAATAAAACAGATCAACAGAGCCATCTGCAAGTTTTCATTGATGTAAGTCAACCAAGGAGCACCGGCCAGAGTTGAGCCTTTCAGACCTTTAAGCAAGGTGAAATAAAGGATAGCCGTAACGGCAATACCACCGAAAATTCCGGCTGTATAATTCAAATTTTTACGATAGTTGAAAGTAAAAATCAATCGGGAAATCCACTGTACGATCACACCGACAACAAAGGCAATGGCTACAGACAAGAAGATACCCAAAATAACAGACAAGGCCTTTTCCGTATTCATCAGCTCAGCAAAGCCCAAGGTTCCGGTTTCGTCAAACGCAATCTTCAGCAAAGCCAGAATAAAGGTACCTCCAAGTAATTCAAAGACCATGGATACGGTCGTTGAAGTCGGCATTCCCAATGAGTTGAAGACATCAAGCAATACCACATCAGTTACCATGACGGCCAGGAAGATACACATCAGATCATTGAAAGAGAACATCTGAGGCTGGAAAATACCATGACGGGCAATATCCATCATACCATTACTAACCACCGCTCCGATCAGCACACCGGCTGCAGCCACGATCATAACCGTACGGAAGCGTGCTACTTTAGAGCCAATCGCTGAATTCAAGAAGTTCACGGCATCGTTACTGACCCCGACAACCAAATCGAATATGGCCAGCACAAAGAGGAAAAGAATTAATCCCAAATAAATTGTTTCCATAAATTATAATTGATTATTAATTTTTGCTTTCAACGGTTGCGAAAATAAAAACAGAATTTCATTTTTACATTTCAATCCTGTTACAAAGATGTTAAAAGCCCCTTATCCCCTCATTTTTACATGAAATCACAAAACATGAATCCATCAATTGTAACAACATCGTAACAACTGGCAAGTTTCATTGAACTGACTAAAATTAAATTAAATACTCCCCAATGGCCTTAAAGCACATACAAACAAAATACAGCCTCAGAGCGAAAAACACTCTGAGGCTGTTCATATATCCCGTCAATAACAAAATGTAAAAATGCTTTCTTTTATTCCTTAACCGGAATCTGAGTCAGCAGAGATTTCAAGAAGGTCCAGAATTTCTCTACAGAAGGAATGTTGCAACGCTCATCCGGTGTATGCGGAGAACGCAAGGTAGGACCAAAGCTGATCAGCTCCATATTCGGATAAACCTGACCGATGATACTGCATTCCAGACCGGCATGTACCACCTGAACTACTGGCTTTTCACCGAACTCTTTCTCATAAACCTCGCTCATTACCTTAGTGATCTGGGCATCGAAGTTTGGCTGCCAAGCGCCGTAATGTCCGTCGGTCGTAACCTTCATACCGGCCATTCCGAAGCAGCTTTCCAACATAGTGGTGATGTATTCCATCATACCTTCGTTAGAGCTTCGTGCCAGAATGAGGAACTCGGCATTGCCTTCACCGATCTTCACAATAGCCAGATTTGAAGAAGTTTCTACGATATGAGGAATAGAAGGAATAAAGCGCAACACTCCGTTGTGACAAGCCAAGAGAGCAGAAATCAGATTGTCCTGAATTTCTTCCGGCACTTCATTAGTCGGCAATGCCACTTCTTCCACTTCCATGACAATACCGTTCTCAACTCCCGCATATTCATCCTGGAACAAACGCTCGCAATAGCTTACCAGATCCTTCAAATCCTCCAGATTCTCTTTCGGAAGAGTCAGCACTACCTCACACTCACGAGGAATGGCATTGCGCATATTACCACCGTTCCATGAAGCCAGACGTGCGTCGTCATCGGCAATAGTCTGCTTGACAAAGCGAGCCATCAGTTTGTTGGCATTTCCGCGTCCTTCGTTGATTTCCAGGCCGGAATGTCCGCCACGCAGACCTTTCAAAGTTACCTTTACGGCAATGTCTTCCGGATCGGTTTCCACTTCTTTATATTGCATGGCAGCAGTAATATTCACACCTCCGGCGCTTCCCACTACAAACTCACCCATGGTTTCGTTGTCAATATTCAGCAGGATGTCGCCACTGATGACATTATCTGCCAAATGATTCACACCGTACATACAAGTTTCCTCATCGGCAGTGATCAGCGCTTCCATCGGACCGTGCTGCAATTCCTCATCCTCGAAAGCAGCCATGATGGCAGCCACACCGATACCGTCATCGGCACCCAAGGTTGTTCCTTTGGCACGAACCCAGTCACCGTCCACGTAAGTCTGGATCGGATCAGTCTCAAAGTTATGTTCAGAAGTGTTCAGCTTCTGTGGCACCATGTCCATATGTGCCTGCATAACAACCTTTTTTCTGTTCTCCATACCCGGAGTGGCCGGCTTCTTGAAGATGATGTTTTCGCCACCATCCTTAAAAGCCTCTATATGATGCTCTGCAGCCCAGTCCAGCAAAAAAGCCTGTACCTTGGCAAGATGACCAGACGGACGTGGAACCTGAGTCAAAGCATAGAAATTCTTCCAAACGATTTGCGGTTTTAGATTCTTGATTTCACACATAGTCTTATTTATTATAGGGTTTAACAAATATCATCCATCAGCAATGATTCTGTTTCGGAACGCGGCGGATAAACTGAAGCCGCACAATGGCATAAAGTCCCAACAACAGCACGAGCAGTGTTTGCAGCGTGTGCACGGTCAGCACGAACATCACTCCGTCGTGTGCCTGAATACCGTAAAGCAGCAACACCGTCTTAACGGCAAAGTGCCACGGACCGGCTCCATTGGGGGTTGGCACCAACACGGCGAAACATCCCACCACGAAAGCCACCAGCGCAGCAGACATTCCTAAAGAGGATGTTGACTGAAAACAGAATATCGTGAAATAGAAATGCAAATAATACGACAGCCAGATTCCTACGGTATATACCAGGAATAATGGTACACTCTTGATTTTACGCAAGGAAACCAGTCCGTCACGCAAATCCAGAAAAATGTTTCGGGTTTTCTTAAATACCGAAAGCCTTTTTACCAACCATACCAGCAACAGACCGACAGCCAGCACACATACGATGGTAACGATATAGCCTGTCACAGAAAATCCCTGAAGAATGCCGACCACACTGACACCTGTTTGCCGGAAAAAAGTCACAAACACCGGCATTTGAAACAGGATGGTGCATCCTGCCAGCAACACCACAAATACGGAGTCCACTATGCGCTCCGTCACCACAGTACCCAATGCCTTGGAAAAGGAAGTGCCGTCATAACGGTTCAGGATACCGCAACGCAACACCTCGCCGATGCGCGGTATCACCAGACTGGAAGCATACGACAAATATACGGAATTGATACATACCGAAGTACGGGGATATTCCTGTACCGGTTCCAAAGCCTGTTTCCAGCGCAAGGCACGAAACACCTGGGCCGTTATTCCGAAGGGCATAGACAAAAGCATCCAGGTCCAGTCCGTATGATAAGTCAAGGCTTCAAAAAACTCATCCCAGTCAAATCCGCGGTACATCCACCACAAAATCAGTCCGGATAACACCAGCGGCCCTATCACCTGAAATGCGTAGTTTATGATCTTATTGTCTTTCAATGCAGTATTTCTTATTAATATTACTTAATATCCGCAAGATATTCACAAGCCACGGTAAAAATAAAACCTTCGGGTTTGCTCTTTTTGCATGGGATTGTACTATCTTTGCATACACAAAAGTAGTATAAAAAAGCAACAATGAAGTCTGTAAAACCTAAAAAATTTTTGGGCCAACACTTTTTAAAGGATTTGAAAATAGCCCAGGACATTGCCGACACAGTAGATGCATGCCCTCAGATTCCCGTACTCGAAGTAGGACCGGGCATGGGAGTCATGACCCAGTTTCTCATCCGGAAAGACCGTCCGGTCAAAGTTGTGGAGATTGATTACGAATCCGTTGCTTACCTGAAAGAAGCCTTTCCGAGTCTGGAAGGCAACATTCTGGAACAGGATTTTCTGAAAATGGATCTCAAGGAAGTGTTCGGCGGCTCTTCGTTTGTGCTCACCGGAAACTATCCGTATAACATTTCGAGTCAGATATTTTTCAAGATGCTCGACTATAAGGAGCTGATACCCTGCTGCACCGGCATGATTCAGAAAGAAGTGGCCGAACGCATTGCAGCCGGTCCAGGCAGCAAGACGTACGGCATCTTGAGTGTACTCATCCAGGCATGGTATCACGTGGACTACCTGTTCACGGTGCACGAACATGTGTTCAATCCGCCCCCAAAGGTCAAGAGCGCTGTCATCAGAATGACACGAAACGAAACCCAGAACTTGGGATGCGACGAAGCGCTGTTCAAGAAAATTGTCAAAACCTGCTTCAACCAGCGCCGGAAAACGCTGCGCAATTCCATCAAGCCTGTCTTTGCCGATGCCGACCAGCGCCGACAGCAGAAAGGAGAATCCGTGAAGGATCATAGCGCTTTTCTGCAAAACGAAATATTCAACAAGCGTCCGGAACAGCTTTCTGTGGCCGATTTCATTGACTTGACGAACAAAGTTACTCAAGAATTGTCCTGATAAATCGGGACATTTCTTTAGGAAATAAGGATTCTTTTTGTATTTTTGCAAACGGAAAAATATGGGTCATCACATATGGACGATTATTACGCGACTTTTTTAAACATTTAGACCTATCGGAGTGCACTGCCGGACTCCGATAAGAAACTTATTATTTGGAGGACGATGCATGCGAACTTACTGGAATACGGCCAACGGCCTGAAAACTATGGAAAAATGGGAGCCTAACTGCTGGGTTCAAGTGACCTGCCCGACGCAGGATGATTTGGATTTTCTGGAAAAGGACCTGAAAATCCCCGATTATTTCCTCATGGACATCGCCGATACCGACGAGCGCGCCCGTTATGAATTCGACGAAGGCTGGATTTTGATTATTTTACGTATCCCTTATGTCAAGGAAGTGCGCTCCCGAACCCCCTATACCACAATCCCCTTGGGTATTATCATGAACAAGGAAGTATGTATCACCGTTTGCAATTTTGAGACAAACATGATGATCGACTTCGTGAGCTACCAGCAGAAACGCGGCGTGGGCTTTACCGACTCCGTGGATCTGGTGTTCCGCCTCTTCCTTTCTTCGGCCGTATGGTATCTGAAACGACTTAAGCAAATCAACACACTTATTGAAAAAGCCAAACAGAATCTGGACCGCAATGTGGATAATGCCGATCTGATCAATCTTTCACGCCTTCAGGACAGTCTGACTTATTTCATTACATCCATCCGAGGCAATGAAACATTATTGTCAAAACTGAAATTCAAACTGCCTATCGACGAACTCGACGCCGACCTGATTGAAGACGTAAACATTGAGATGAGCCAGGCACGCGAAACGACATCCATCTATGCGAACATCCTTGATTCTACAATGGATACTTATGCCAATCTGATCAACAACAACATGAACAGCGTCATGAAGATGCTTACCTCTATCTCCATCATCCTCATGTTCCCCACATTAGTAGCCAGCTTGTTCGGTATGAATCTGGTGAACGGTATGGAACAGTCGCCCTGGGGATTTCCGCTGGCCATAGGCATCACGGTGATTGTAACGGCTCTGTTCATGTGGTTCTTCAGAAGAAAAACATGGATATAAAGAGAAAAAAACAGAAAAATCTTAGGACTTAATTTCTTTTTTGTTTTAATTTGTAAAAAATATAGAGATTGGAAACCCGAATCAGATACTAAAAGTAAGTAAAATGATGGACTCTCAAGCAACAACTTCTATGGAAGAATTAGAAAACGCATGTATTTCTGCCAAAGACGAAGCAGCTACCGAAACAGTGAAAACCAACACGCTGCAATCAAAAGGTGAAATATTGGATTATATAAAGAAACTGGCGCAAAGCACCGAAATCCCCGGCAAACAGGAACTGGACAGCCTCAAGCAGAATTTCTACCGCATACACAAGGCGGAGCTCTACGAAAAGAAGGCTGCCTTTGTTGAGGCAGGCGGAAATCCTGACGAATTTGTTCCGGAAGTGGATGCAGACGAGCAGACCTTTAAGGAGTGGATGCGCATCATCAAGGAAAAACGGGCCGAAATCATGGCCGAGCAGGAGCGCATCAAATCAGAAAACCTGCAAAAGAAATTCGATATCCTGGACAAGATCAAGGCTATGATCTCTTCTCCGGAAGAAGCTAACCAGCACTACAACGAGTTCAAGGAGTTGCAGGCAGAATGGAAAACCATTACCAATGTACCTGCCGACAAGGTAAACGAACTTTGGAAAAACTATCAGCTGTATACCGAGCAGTTCTACGACCTGCTCAAGCTGAACCACGAGTTCCGGGAATATGATTTCAAGAAGAATCTGGAAATCAAGACCCGCCTGTGCGAAACCGCCGAGAAGCTGGCCGAAGAAGAGGATGTAATCTCTGCCTTCCAGCAGTTGCAGGCTCTGCATCAGGAATATAAGGAAACCGGTCCGGTTGCCAAGGAACTGCGTGACGAGATCTGGAACCGCTTCAAGAACGCTTCTACCGTTATCAACAAGAAGCATCAGCAATATTTCGAGGATCTGAAACAAAAAGAAGAGGAGAACCTCGCCAAGAAGACAGAGCTCTGCACCAAAATTGAAGGAATAGAGCTGGACAACCTGAAGACCTTTGCCGACTGGGAACAGGCCACTCAGGACATCATCAAGATTCAGGCCGAATGGAAAGAAATCGGATTCGCTCCGCAGAAGATGAACGTGAAGATCTTCGAGCGCTTCAGAGCCGCCTGTGACCGCTTCTTTGAAAAGAAAGCCGCTTTCTTCAAATATCTGAAAGAAAGCCAGAACAAGAATCTGGAACTCAAGAAAGCTCTTTGCGAGAAGGCTGAGTCTTTGAAGGAAAGCACCGACTGGAAAGCTACCGGCGACATTCTGACCAAACTGCAGAAAGAATGGAAAACTATCGGTCCGGTACCTAAGAAATACTCTGATTCATTGTGGAAACGCTTCATCGGAGCTTGTGATTACTTCTTCGAACAGAAGGGCAAGGCCACTTCATCTGTTCACAGCCAGGAAGTAGAAAATCTGGAAAAGAAGAAAGGTATCATCGAGCAGCTGAAGAACATCGCTGTAGAAGAGATCGACGAAATGACTGAAACCGTACGCAGTCTGGCCAAGGAGTGGAACGAAACCGGACATGTTCCGTTCAAGGAAAAGGATAAGATCTATGCCGAATACCGCGAACTGGCAGACAAACTGTTCGACGCGATCAACAAGAGCAATGCCAAACGCAGAATCAACAACTTCAGAAGCAATCTGAAATCTTCTGCCGAAAAGGGCGGCAACACCTTGAACCGCGAGCGTGACAGACTGGTACGTGCCTACGAGAATATGAAGAACGAGATCAAGACCTACGAAAACAACTTAGGCTTCCTCTCATTCAGTTCCAAGAAGGGCAACAGCCTGGTTAATGAAATCAACAAGAAGGTTGAGAAACTGAAAGAAGAACTTGATATTCTGAAAGAGAAAATCAAGGCTATCGACGAAGAGAAAAACAAATAATCGGATACTTGCAAAAAGCTGCACTTCGGAATGAGGTGCAGCTTTTTTATTTTATATCAGCCTACCGGCTTTTCAAATGATCCCAACGATTTTCCAATTTCATCGGGAGCAACTGAACATTTCATCCCGACGATTTTTTCGGCTCACCCGATATTTGGTGGGGGAAAGAATTATGCATAAATCTTAGAAAGTCT
>CAJMQV010000057.1 GCA_905215575.1 uncultured bacterium
ACCAGATCGGAAGATACGGACAGCTGATGGAATGGTCGCAAGACATTGACGACCCGCGCGACGAGCACCGCCATGTGAACCATCTGTTCGGACTGCATCCGGGACATACCATCTCGCCCGTCATCACACCGGAACTGGCACGTGCCTCACGTGTCGTACTGGAACATCGTGGTGACGGTGCTACCGGCTGGAGTATGGGTTGGAAACTGAACCAGTGGGCCCGCCTGCACGACGGAAACCGTTCCTACACTCTCTACGGCAATCTGTTGAAAAACGGTACGAACGCCAACCTGTGGGACAGCCACCCGCCTTTCCAGATTGACGGTAACTTTGGCGGAACAGCCGGCGTTACGGAAATGCTGCTGCAAAGCCACATGGGCTTTATCCATCTGCTTCCTGCCCTGCCAGACGTATGGCACGAAGGCAAGCTCACCGGAGTCTGTGCCCGCGGTAATTTCGTGGTCGACCTGTATTGGAAGGACAACAACCTGACCCGCGCCGTGATTCATTCCCGTTCGGGCGGTCCCTGCTCCGTACATTACAAAGGGCAGCGGCTTACTTTCGATACCCAACGTGACCAGAAATACACCTTGAGCTATCAGAACGGAAAATTAGCCGTAGAATAGGCTTCAAAAAATCATCCTGATAAAATAAGAAAATCCTTTCGATGTTTTTTTCAATTCATCGAAAGGATTTTCTTCTATACTCTCAACCTATTTTTCTCCCTGGATAATGGCATCAATGCTTTGCAGTTCTTCCGCGTCAAAAGTGGTCTGCTGCAAGGCCTTCAGATTATCGGCCAACTGTTCCACCGAACTGGCCCCCACTATCACCGAAGTGACTTTCTCATCGCGAAGCAACCAGGCCAACGCCATCTCGGCCAGTGTCTGTCCGCGACGGGCCGCCAGATCATTCAACTGCGACACTTTGGTAAGCAATTCTTCCGTGAGCGTTTCCTTTTTCAGGAAACCGCCACGCGCCACACGTGAATCCTTGGGAATACCCGTCAGATAACGATCAGTCAGCACTCCCTGTGCCAAAGGAGAAAAAGCGATGAAACCGGTACCGTGATCCACAGCATCCTGAATAATAGACTCTTCTTCGGGAGCACGGTTCAGCAGATTGTAACGTCCTTGATACAGCAGGCAGGGCACCTTCTCGGCTTTCAGATAGCGGTAAGCCTCCAGCGCCTTCTCCCGAGGATATTTGGAGATGCCCACATACAGCGCTTTACCCTGATGTACGATGTCGGCCAGTGCCTGCATGGTTTCCTCCAGCGGTGTTTCCGGGTCATAACGATGAGAATAGAACACATCCACATAGTCCAGCTGCATCCGCTTCAGACTCTGGTTCAGGCTGGCAAAGAGATGTTTGCGCGATCCCCACGTGCCGTAAGGTCCCGGCCACATATCGTGTCCGGCCTTGGTGGAAATAAACAACTCATCACGATAAGGACGCAAGGAGCTTTGCATCACCTGTCCGAAGGTTTCTTCGGCCGATCCGAACGAAGGACCATAATTATTGGCCAGATCAATATGGGTGATTCCCTGATCAAAGGCAAAATGCAACTTGCGGCGACTATTGGCCAGCGTGTCCACATCGCCGAAATTATGCCACAGGCCCAAGGAAATCTCGGGCAACAACACTCCGCTCCGTCCGCAACGACGGTAATTCATGCCACTCTCATAACGGCTTTCCGAGGCCGCATAAACCGGTTCTGTCATCATATTCTGTTTCTATATTATCATCCTTTTAATCGGTCAGTTCCGCATACTCGGCACGTGCCTCACGCAACAGGTCGGCCGGATCTAGTTTGATCTGCAAACCGCGCTGGCCTGCGCTGATGTAGATATAAGGATACTGCTCAGCCGTGTGATGTATGTAAGTAGGAAAATGTTTCTTCATTCCGATAGGCGAACAGCCGCCACGGATATATCCCGTTACGGGCAACAGTTCTTTCATCGGGAGCAGTTCGCATTTTTTGTTTCCGCTCACCTTGGCGGCACGCTTCAGGTCAATCTCATGATCGCCGGGCAGCACGCATACAAAATAGCCACTTTTCTCTCCGTGGAGCACAATGGTCTTGAACACCTGTTCCACATTCTCGCCCAGACTGGCCGCTACATGCACGGCACTCAGGTCCGACTCGTCCACCTCGTAAGGAATCAGTTCATAACTCACTTTGGCCTTGTCCAGCAGACGGGCCACATTGGTCTTGTTAATCTTTTCTTTTGCCATAAAGCACTTCCTTTAAAAATTTAGGTGTGTATCCCACGGTACGTTCGGCCACTTCCTCAGGAGTTCCGCACGAAAGCAGTTCGCCTCCGCCACGACCTCCGTCGGGTCCCATATCAATAATATAATCGGCACTCTTGATCACATCCAGATTGTGTTCGATGACGATCACCGTATTACCTTTTTCCACCAGACGGTTCAACACACCGAGCAGCACACGGATGTCTTCAAAATGCAGACCGGTGGTCGGCTCATCCAATATATACAGCGTCTTACCGGTGTCTTTCTTCGACAGCTCGGTAGCCAGTTTCACACGCTGGCTCTCACCACCCGACAAGGTGGTTGACGACTGCCCCAGACGGATATAGCCCAATCCCACATCCTGCAACACCTTGATCTTGTTCAGAATCACCGGCTGGTTCTCAAAGAACTCCACAGCCTGATTGATGGTCATGTCGAGCACATCGGCAATGGACTTGCCTTTGAAGCGTACTTCCAGCGTTTCACGGTTGTAACGCTTTCCGCGACAAACCTCGCAAGGCACATATACATCGGGCAGGAAGTTCATCTCAATGGTCTTGTAACCGTTACCGCCACAGGCCTCGCAGCGTCCGCCTTTCACATTGAAAGAGAAGCGACCGGGCTTGTAACCACGGATCTTCGCTTCGGGAAGACTGACGAACAGGGCACGGATGTCGTTGAACACTCCGGTATAAGTGGCCGGATTGGAACGCGGGGTGCGCCCCAGCGGCGACTGGTCTACATTGACTACCTTGTCAATATATTCAATGCCGTGAATGGCGGTATAAGGTTCCGGCTCACGCAACGAACGGTAGAAATGATGCGACAGGATGGGTTGCAGCGTATCGTTGATCAGTGTAGACTTACCGCTTCCGGATACTCCCGTCACACAGATAAAGGTTCCTAACGGAAATTCCACATTCACATTCTTCAGGTTATTTCCCCGGGCACCTTCCAGACGGATCACGTTTCCGTTTCCCTTGCGGCGCTCGGCCGGTATCTCGATCTGCTGCTTGCCGTTCAGATATTGCGACGTCATGGTGTCGGTCTGGAGCATGGCTTGGGGCGTACCCTGAAAGACAACATTACCACCGTTGCGTCCGGCCTTCGGTCCCATATCCACGATATAGTCGGCCTGCTCCATCATCTCTTCGTCGTGCTCCACCACAATCACGGTATTGCCCGTGTCGCGCAGTTCCTTGAGCGAATGAATCAGCTTGCGGTTGTCCCGCTGATGCAGACCGATACTGGGCTCGTCCAGAATATAAAGCACATTGACCAGCTGCGAACCGATCTGGGTAGCCAGACGGATGCGCTGGCTCTCCCCGCCCGACAGAGATACCGAAGTACGGTTCAAAGCCAGATAGTCCAATCCCACATCGAGCAGGAATTTCAGTCGGGTGCGGATTTCCTTCAGGATTTCCGGAGCGATGCGTCGCTGGCGGTCGGTGAGCCGTTCTTCCAGTCCCTGCATCCATTCATAAAGCTCCGAGATGTCCATCTCTGATAGGTCGGCAATATTCTTTCCGTCGATAAAGAAATGCAGGGCCTCGCGGTTCAACCGCTTGCCGTGGCATTCCGGACAGCAGGCCACTTTGGAAAACTGCTCCATCCAATTCTGGGCTGCCGACGAATCATCAGCCTCGTAGAGTGTTTCCATATATTTGATCACGCCATCATAGCGCACAAAGTAATCCGAAGAAGTCTGGATAAGCGAAGCCTTGATTTTCAGCTTCTCCATCGAACCGTAAAGCAGTTCATTCATTGCCTCTTCCGGCAGTTCTGCCAAAGGAGTCTTCAAAGTGGCGTCATAACGCTCCAACAAGGCCTCGATCTGCCAGAAGATCATACAGTTCTTATATTTACCCAAAGGCAGGATCCCCCCTTCGTGTACCGAAAGGGATTTGTCGGGACAGATCTTGTCCTCGTCGATCAGATTCACATACCCCAGTCCCTTACAACGCGGACAGGCTCCCTGAGGAGAGTTGAACGAGAAGTTATGCGGTGCCGGATCACGATAGGCAATACCCGATACCGGACACATAAGGCGCTTGCTGTAATGACGCACCTCTCCGCTGTCAGCATCCAAGATCATCATCAGACCATCGCCATGATGCATGGCCGAAGACAGACTATCACGCAAGCGCTTGTCGTCTGTCTGCTCCACACGCAGCTTATCGACTACGATCTCAATATCATGGTTCTTATAACGGTCCAGTTTCAGTTCCTGAATCAGTTCACGGATTTCTCCGTCCACACGGGCATAAAGAAAGCCCTTGCGACGGATCTGCTCGAACAGTTCCTTGTAATGTCCCTTACGGTTGCGCACTACGGGAGCCAACAGATAAATCCGTTTGCCGGCATATTGCTCCTGTATGAGCTGCAGAATCTGTTCTTCGGTGTACTTCACCATCGGCTCACCGGACAGATAGGAATAGGCAGCTCCAGCCCGGGCATAAAGCAGACGCAGAAAATCGTAAATCTCCGTAGTGGTACCCACCGTAGAACGGGGATTCTTGTTTGTGGTTTTCTGCTCTATGGAAATCACCGGACTCAAACCGGTAATCTTATCCACATCCGGACGTTCCATATTGCCCAAGAAATTACGGGCATAGGCCGAAAAGGTTTCGATATACCGACGCTGACCTTCAGCAAAAATCGTATCGAAAGCCAATGAAGACTTTCCGCTACCACTCATACCGGTGATTACCGTCAGACTGTTGCGGGGAATCTCCACATCTATATTTTTCAGGTTGTGCACCCGTGCACCATATACCTGAATTTTTTCCTGTTCCTGTTGCTCCATACCCATTGTTTTATTCTGCATCCGTTGTTCCTCCCTCTCCGGAATATCCGGTCAGCACATTGACATCTTTTCTGATATTGAATTTTCGTCCGTCGGCTCCTTCGGCCTGAACCACAACGTAATAAACCCCGTCGCGTACCGTACGACCGTTGACCTTACCATCCCATCCCTCAGCCGGATTGGTCCAGGTGTAGAGCTTCTGCCCCCAACGGCTGAAGATGGTCGCTCTGAACTTGATGATGGAACGATAGCCGTCCTTTGCCTTATACACATCATTAAATCCGTCGCCATTGGGCGAAAAGGCATTGGGAAATTCCAGTTTTGACTCACTTACCGTAACGACAAACGGTTCTCCGTCGCCATCCGGATACTGAATGGTGTCAGTGCCCTGTACAAATGTAACATAAAGCTGCACATAGAAAGTACCGCTCTGGGTAAATGTATATTCAATTTCGGGATCAAAACGGTCTATCACCGGAGAGTTTTCCTGACCTTCCTTAAAAATGCGCCACTCATAATGCGCCGAATAATTTCCCTGATCAGTCACTTCTGCCGAAAAATATCCGGTAATGGGAGCCGACTGTTCCTCAGAGGCATCTTCAATTTCCTCCCCATCGGAATTGATATAACGTGCCAACGGAGTGACATTAGGATAAAGAGTCTGTGCTTTCAGGCTAAACGGACCTGAAAGCAGCAGGAAGAAAATAATCCAATTTAAAAATCGATTCATAAGACATTATATTTATGCAAAAATAGCACATCCCATTGAATTAACCACTTTTTTTGTGTACTTTTGTCCGCATAAAATTTTGTTTTACATGAAACACATCAAATCGTTTTTCGCCCTTCTGGTGTCCTGGAGCCTGTATGCCACAGCTTCCTGGGCCCAAACCCCGTTTTTTACCCACACGGTAGAAGCGGGTGAAACGGTCTATTCCATTTCCAAGATCTATCATGTCACCCCTGAAGATATCTATACGCTGAATCCGGAAAGCAAAAACGGATTGCGTAGCGGCAGCGTTCTGAAAATCCCTCAAAACAAGGCGGACCAGAAGTTTTCACGCTTCCACACCATCGCCAAAGGAGAAACTCTGTACCAGCTCACACAGCTGTATCAGGTGTCGGCAGAAGATATCTGTCTGGCCAATCCGGGACTGACCGCCTCTAACTTCAAGGTGGGCGAAGTCATCGTGATTCCTCCTTCTAAGGGAACAGCCGTTCCTCAAAAAACAAGTTCGCAAGGAGTTTTGAAAGTTTTTGAATCGGAGTGCAAGGATATGCACCGTGTAAAACGCCGCGAAACGATTTTCAGCATAGCCCGTGACTATGGGCTTACCACCGAACAGCTTATCCAGGCCAATCCGGAAATGAAAGATCCGGACTACAAGCTAAAGAAGGGCAGCTTGGTATGCATCCCTTATCCGGAAAGCCAAACGGTCAAAAAGACTCCGACCAATCAGGAACTCTTTCCTCAGAAGTCCGGACCGGACAAGATGCAACAGATCACCATGGGAGTACTGCTTCCGCTGACTCAGAAAAACAGCGAAGGAGAAAAGATGATAGAATTCTATCAGGGCTTGCTGTTAGCGGTAGAAGATCTGAAAAACCAGGGTATATCCATTACCGTCTATACATACGACTGCGGAAAAAGCGTAGCCGACATGAAGGCTGTACTGACACAACCGGGACTGGCCGGAGCCGATGTTATTTTCGGTCCGCTGGCTGCCGCACAGATTCCTGCGCTCAGCGATTACTGCAAGCAGAAGAAAATAAAACTGGTAGTGCCATTCAGCTCTCAGTGCGACGAAGTGTACAAGAACCCTTATCTGTATCTTTCCAACGTGCCGAAAACAACCCTGTTCCAGGAAACCTACAAATTGCTTCAGGACCAGTTCTCCAACCGGCATTTCGTAATCTGGAACAGTGGCGAACAGCGTGAAGATGACCAGAACTTTATCAATGGACTGAAAAAGATGCTGAATGCCCATTCCATTCCGTTCAAGGAAGTATCGGCAGGAAGCAAGGCTTTGCAGGATCAGATGTCTTTGGGAAGAAAGAATATCATTGTATCCAATTCATCCAGCCTGAAGGCTTTGAACCAGTTGTGCGCCGAGCTGAATACATTCAAATCAGCCAACCCGGAATATCAGTTCAGTCTGTTGGGACACCCGGAATGGCAGATTTACACCAACAGCCAGCAAGCTAATTTCTTCCGCTTCGACACCTATATCTATTCTTCTTTCTATAAGAATATGAACAAGGCGGCCTGCGGTCCCTTTGAAGCACGCTTCAAAAAGGACTTCCGCACCGATTTGCAGAACACCTACCCCAGCTTCGGCATGTTAGGATATGACTTGGGACGCTTTTTCCTGATGGGTCTGGCCGGTAACGGAAGCCAGTTCAACAGCAGAATCAGCAGTCTGAGAACCAATCCTTTGCAGAACGACTTTTATTTCAAGCGTGCCAGCAACTGGAGCGGATTCATCAACAACAAGGCGGAACTGATTCACTATACTCCGCAACAGAAAATTGATGTCATTGAATTTACAAAGAAATAATGAAAAAACGCAGTTCTTTCATACTATCATGCCTGCTTGGCTTTCCGGCGATGCTTCAGGCTCAGGTGGGCGATGCCCGCAATGACCTGACTATCGGTTTCAATGCCGGAGCCACGCTGAATACCGTCAGTTTCACACCGACCATCAAACAAAAGATGAAACCGGCCTTTAGCGGCGGACTAACAGTGCGCTACACCTGTGAAAAATATTTCAAAAGTCTGTGTGCCATTCAGATGGAGGTCAATTATGCCAATCTAGGATGGGAGGAGATTATTGAAACCAGCAGCGACACATACAGCCGCGACATGCACTACATTCAGGTTCCGATACTGGCCCGGATGGGTTGGGGATACGAAGAAAAAGGAGCCTTGTTCTACGTTGTAGCTGGTCCGCAATTAGGTTATTGCATCGGCGACAAGGAACATAAAGGTGGAGCATTCAGTGAAGAAACGCTGAACAAACGTCCCAACAAAGTGACTCAACAATATGGCAAAGCCATTGACCGTCCGTTTGATTATGGTATTACCGGTGGATTAGGATTGGAAATCAATACGCGTAAAGCGGGACACTTCATGATCGAAGGAAGATATTATTTTGCCCTGAGCGACATCTACAATAACGGAAAACGAGATCCGTTCTCCCGCTCAGCCAATGGAACGATTTCCGCAAAAGTCACTTATCTCTTCGATTTGATAAAGACAAAAAAATAGGATACACGTCAAGGTGTATCCTATTTTTTTGTCTTTGTATCTTTTTTATCTCAGGCGATCCAACGAGCGGACAATCATTTCGTCCTTCATCACAGCCCGGAAAGCCAGATAATCCAAAATCAAGGCAATGGCCGGCAGTCCGGCAGTCCATTCCAAAGCAAAGCCTCCCCATGTCTTGCCCAAGATATAGGCGAACACGCCATAAGCTATATAATAGCCCACCAGCAGCAGGGCATTGAAAATGGTGATACGCACCTGCAACATTCTTTTCTTGAACAGGAAAATGCATCCGAAAGAGGAAACGGCTACCAGCAGAAGCAGAGCAAACAAAGCCCACGGCGCATAAACAGCCTCTCCCTTTACAGGCATCAGATACAAGTTATAGAGTTCGGCTGTCAGTGTTCCTTCCTGAAGGAAACGTCCCATCGGCATGCAAAGCGCAATAATCGCAAGCACGGTAATAAGGAACAGATAAACAGACTGTATTCTCTGAATCATAATTTGACCTGATTATTCAATGGTTTCTTTAGACGGATTGCGGAAATAAACCTTTCCTTCAATAAACTCCTGAGTGGCAATCAAAGTCGGCTTCGGAAGTTTCTCATAATAACGTGAGATCTCGATCTGCTCACGGTTTTCGAACACCTCATCCAGACTGTCACTTACAGAAGCAAATTCCTGTAATTTCTTGGACAGTTCATTCTTGATATCCACAGAAATCTGATTGGCACGTTTGCCGATGATGGCAACACTTTCATAAATGTTACCCGTTTCATCACACAGGTCCATGATGTTACGAGTCACGGTGTTGGTTGCTGCATTCGTTTTTTTGTAATCCATAATGATATTATTAATTGCTGTTTATTCTTTTACTTTTTTCTGAGCGTAGTCCAGAATAGAACGGGCTTCGGACAGATATTTAGATTCGGGGAAATCGTTCTCAAAGGCATAATACTCGTCAATAGTGGCCCGACAACGCTCTTCCTGCTTTTCCAGAACACTCTGGCGTGCCAGATGATAACGCGCACGCAATACCAGAATACTCAGTTCCTCACGACGCTCCGCACTGGCATAAGGATATTCGCTTAACGCATTCTGGGCGGTCGTAATACAAGCTTCGTAATTACTTCCGCCATAAGCGCAGTTCACCATGTAGGTTCCCAAATCATAATACAATTTGGCAGCCAGGAACTCTTTCTCCACCAACTTGTCCTGCAAACGGAGAATCATGTCCTGAGTCTGAGGTTTCAAACGGGTATAGGGATATAAATCCAGAAAATCCTGAAACTCCTTAATAGCCTCCAAAGTATTGGTCTGGTCCAGACGGGCATCGGGCACACCCTCGAACAAAGCTTTACCGGAATAGAAACGGGCTTCTTCCACATACTGCCCTTTCGGGTAAGACTGATAGTATTTTTTAAAATACGCGGCCGCAGTTTCCACATTTCCGGAACAATATTCGGACATGGCCAGCATATAAAGGGATTCTTCACCATAAATAGATCCCTTAAGCACAGCCATCAGATCAGTCAGAAGCTGTGCCGCCTTGGAATACTGTCCTTCAACGAAATAGGCCTTGGCCGCTTCGTATTTATATTCGCTGTTTGTCGTTTTCAGAACCTGATTGTATTCGTTGCACGATGTCAGCAACAAGGTTCCGCAAAGCACTCCTAAGAATATCCGTTTCATATGATACAAATTGAGTTGCAAAAGTATCAAATTTCAGTCACTTATGCAATTAAATTATGCAAAATTATCATGGAAAGAGTCATTATAAGAAAAACACGGCTTTCGTTTGCCTCTCCACCGGCCTTTCATTAAATTTGCAGATCATTTGATCGTATCACGTAAATATTTATAGAGATATGCCTAACTTTGAACTGACCGCAGACTATCGCCCTACCGGCGACCAGCCTGAAGCCATTGCCCAACTTACCGAAGGAGTCTTGCAGGGTGTTCCGGCACAGACATTGCTCGGTGTGACCGGATCGGGCAAGACATTCACCATAGCCAATGTCATCAAAAACATAAACAAGCCAACCCTGATTCTGAGCCACAACAAAACATTGGCGGCCCAGTTGTATGGCGAATTCAAAAGTTTCTTTCCCAATAACGCGGTGGAATATTATGTGTCTTATTATGACTACTATCAGCCAGAAGCCTATATTCCTTCGACCGATACGTATATTGAAAAAGATCTGGCCATTAACGAAGAAATAGACAAGCTGCGTCTGGCTGCCACCTCGGCTCTGCTTTCCGGACGGAAGGATGTCATCGTGGTGTCTTCGGTCAGCTGTATCTACGGTATGGGCAACCCGGCCGCTTTCTACGACAATGTGATCGATGTGAAGCGGGGAGCCATTCTGGACCGTAACGTCCTGCTGCGCCGTCTGGTAGATTCTCTCTATCAGCGGAATGATCTGGAACTGAACCGCGGATGCTTCCGGGTGAAAGGGGACACGGTAGACATCGCTCTGGCATACACCGACCATATTCTCCGACTCACTTTCTGGGATGATGAAATCGAAAGCATTGAGGAGGTAGATCCCATCAGCCTGCTCCGCTTGGGAAGCTTTGACGAATACAAGATTTATCCGGCCAATCTGTTTATGACCACCAAGGAAAGTGTCCAGAGCGCCATCCATCAGATAGAAGACGACCTACACAAACAGGTCAGCTATTTTGAAGAAATGGGCAAACCGTTTGAAGCCAAAAGAATCTATGAACGGGTGACTTATGACATGGAAATGATTCGCGAGTTAGGACACTGCAGCGGTATCGAAAACTACTCCCGTTATTTCGACGGACGCGAACCGGGCACCCGTCCCTAT
>CAJMQV010000058.1 GCA_905215575.1 uncultured bacterium
CGTGCGGAAATGGTGGCCATGGGGGTGATCGACCTGAGAAAATATACCGATCCCTATCTCAAACTGGGACGCATCTTCGACCGTCTGAGCGGCATCATCGAGGCTTATCTGCCCGATGAGCTGGCCATCGAGGCTCCTTTCTTCGGAAAGAACGTGCAGAGTATGCTCAAACTGGGACGCGCGCAGGGAGTGGCCATTGCGGCAGCCATGAAGCATGAGGTACCGATCACGGAGTATGCTCCCCTGAAAATCAAGATGGCCATCACCGGCAACGGGCAGGCCAGCAAGGAGCAGGTGGCGGGCATGCTGCAACGTATTCTGAAAATAGCCGACTCTGACATGCTGCCTTATCTGGACGCTACGGACGGACTGGCGGCCGCCTACTGCCATTTCCTGCAGATGGGCCGCCCCGACACCACCAAGGCCTACTCGGGATGGAAGGATTTCATACAGAAGAATCCGAATAAAGTCAAAGGATTATAAAGAAACATCATGGAGAAAAAAGTAATAGAAATAGTTCAGGGAGTAACCCGGCATCCGCTTTACCGCACCAAGACTCCGGTAGACCTGTGCATCTGCAAGGGAGAACAGATTGCCATCGTGGGCGAAAACGGTAGTGGAAAAACCCGTCTGGTGGACATCATCACGGGAAAACTGCCGCTGTTGCGCAACGAAGTGGCTTACGACTTCTCCCCGTCCCCTTATCCGCTCATCAGCGACAATATCAAGTCCATCACGTTCCGCGACTCATATGGCGACCATGACGGAACCTATTATTATCAGCAACGGTGGAACCAGCACGACATTGACGAGTCGGTGCCTACCGTAGGCACCCTGCTCGAAGAGTGCTTCCGCAACAACTGCCGTCAGGAAGAAGCCGGCAACCGGCGCAAGGAAGAACTGCGCGACAAACTGTACCAGTTGTTCCATTTGGAGGAACTGGAGGACAAGCGCATCATCACCCTGTCCAGCGGTGAGCTGCGCAAGTTCCAGCTGACCAAAACGCTATTGGCCGCCCCGAAGGTGCTGATCATGGACAATCCTTATATCGGCTTGGACAGCACGGCACGCGAACAGCTGACCGACCTGCTGAAAAAACTGATTGCGGAAACGGACTTGCAGGTCATTCTCGTGCTTTCACGCAACAGTGACATTCCGGATTTCATCACGCACGTGATTCCGGTAAAAGACCTGGAGGTGCTTCCGAAAACGGAGCGTAACGCCTTTTTGGAGCAGAATCCGGAAAACGCTCATTTTGACTCGTCTGCCATCGAACTCATGCTCAGCGAGTTGCAAAAAGACGAAAAACCTGAAGAAAACCTGGGTGGGGATATTCTGAAATTCAACAACATCCACATTCAATATGGCAAACGGGTGATTCTGGACCGTCTGGACTGGCAGGTAAAGAAAGGAGAGAAATGGGCCTTGAAAGGACAGAACGGCTCCGGTAAATCCACATTGCTCAGTCTGGTATGCGCCGACAATCCGCAAAGCTATGCCTGCGACATCGAGCTGTTCGGCAAAAAGAGAGGAACGGGCGAAAGCATCTGGGACATCAAGAAGCAGATCGGATATGTCAGCCCGGAAATGCACCGTGCCTATCTGAAGGACATGCCGGCACTGGATATCGTGGCCAGCGGACTGAACGATTCAGTAGGACTTTATGTGCGCCCCAAACCGGAACAGAAGGAAATCTGCGTGAAATGGATGGAGCTGTTCGGAATAGCTCATCTGAAGGACAGTACCTTCCTGAAAATTTCCAGCGGCGAACAGCGTCTCTGCCTGCTGGCACGAGCCTTTGTCAAGAACCCTCCCCTGCTCATCCTCGACGAACCGCTGCACGGACTGGATCATTCCAACCGGGAACGGGTGAAATTCATCATCGAAAAATTTGCGGAGAAAGCGGGCAAAACGCTGATTATGGTCACTCATTATGCCGAAGACCTCCCTCCGGTTATCACTCACGAACTGGTTCTTTGCAAGCACGGAAACGGGAACGCTTAAACCTCTTGCAGACAAGAACCGGAAATATCAAAAAGTTTTTTTAGAAATCGTCCCGACGATCCGAAAAAGTCATCAAGACAAAATGAGGAAATCGTCGGGACGATTTTTTTGAAGCAAAAGGACTTACTTGCTATTTTTTTCGTATATTTGCGCCTAAATAGCTCATAATGTAATTTAAAGACTGAATGAAAGTAGCCATTGTAAAGTATAATGCCGGAAATATATGCTCTGTTGTCAACGCGCTGAATCGTGTCGGCGTGTCGCCTCTCGTTACAGACAACCCGGAAGAACTTCTCTCGGCAGACAAAATTCTGTTTCCGGGACAAGGAGAAGCCAAAAACACCATGGCCTATCTGAAAGAGCACAAACTGGACCAGCTGATCCGTGATCTGAAACAACCGGTATTGGGCATCTGCATCGGGCAGCAGCTCATGTGCCGCCATTCGGAAGAGGGGGATGTAGACTGCTTGGGCATATTCGATGTGGACGTACTGAAATTCAGACCGCAAAGACACGAAGACAAGGTGCCTCACATGGGATGGAACACATTGATACAGCCCAAAGATGCCTTGTTCAAGGGCTTTGAAGAAAATGAGTTTGTTTATTTCGTTCACAGTTTCTATGTACCGGTGTGCGAGCAGACCACGGCGACAACCGAATATATCCAGCCGTTCAGTGCCTCGCTGCACAAGGACAATTTCTATGCCACTCAGTTTCATCCGGAAAAGAGCGGCAGCGTGGGCGAACGTATCATCCGGAATTTCTTGGACCTCTAACCCTTAGAATATGATAGAACTGATTCCTGCTATAGACCTGATCGGAGGAAAGTGTGTGCGCCTGACAAAAGGTGACTACGACACCCAGAAAGTATATAACGAGGATCCTGTGGCAGTGGCCCGAGAATTTGAAGAATACGGTTTCAAACGGCTGCACGTGGTGGATCTGGACGGTGCCCGCTCCAAACATGTGGTGAACCATAAAGTCCTGGAACGCATGGCGCAGGCTACCAATCTGGTCATCGACTTCGGCGGCGGAATCAAAACGGACGAAGATATCCGCATCGCTACGGAAAACGGCGCGCAGATGGTCACCGTGGGCAGTGTGGCCGTAACCCGGCCGGATCTGTTTCTGGGATGGCTCCAGCAACTGGGCAGCGAGCGCATCATCCTCGGAGCGGACGTCAAGAACGGACGCATCTCCATCAACGGATGGAAAGAAGACAGCAGCGACGAGCTGATTCCGTTTCTGGATAAATATATCCAAAAGGGAGTGCAGAAAGTGCTCTGCACGGAAATCAGCAAGGACGGCACCCTGCAGGGACCGGCTACAACACTGTACCGGGAAATCATGACACAGTTTCCGCAATGCCATCTCATTGCCAGCGGAGGCGTGAGCTCCATGAATGATCTGAAGGAACTGGATCAGGCCGGCATCCCGGCCGTAGTGTTTGGAAAAGCTATTTACGAGGGACGCATCGCACTGAAGGATCTGGCTCTCTGGATGGAAGAAAACCGATAATTATGGCATTAGCGAAAAGAATCATACCGTGTCTGGACATCAAGGACGGACAGACCGTAAAAGGAACGAACTTTGTAAATCTGCGCCAGGCAGGCGACCCGGTGGAGCTGGGCAAGGCTTACAGCGAACAGGGTGCCGACGAACTGGTGTATCTGGATATTACCGCCAGCCATGAGGGAAGAAAGACCTTTACCTCCATGGTGCAGCAGGTGGCCGCACAGATCTCCATCCCCTTTACCGTGGGAGGAGGAATCAACGAACTGGCGGACGTGGACCGGCTGCTGAATGCCGGAGCCGACAAGATCAGCATCAACTCGGCCGCACTGCGACGCCCGGAACTCATCGACGAAATTGCCCGTCATTTCGGTTCGCAGGTATGTGTGGTGGCCATTGACGCCAAACAGACCGAAGAGGGCTGGTTCTGCTATTTGAACGGCGGACGCGTGAAGACAGAACGCAAGTTGCTGGAATGGGCGCGCGAAGTGAACGACCGCGGAGCGGGAGAAATCCTCTTCACGTCCATGGACCATGATGGAGTGAAAACGGGATTCGCCAACGAAGCGCTGGCACAACTGGCCGACAGCCTGAGCATTCCGGTAATCGCTTCGGGAGGAGCCGGCAATATGGAGCATTTCAAGGATGCCTTTACTTTAGGAAAAAGCGACGCGGCATTGGCTGCAAGCGTTTTCCACTTTGGAGAAATTAAAATACCCGACCTGAAACAATATCTGAGAAACGAGGGTATTGAGGTCAGACTATAAAATAATAGCGAAATGAAAATTGATTTTGACAAAATGGGAGGACTGGTTCCCGCCATCATACAGGATGATAAAACCAAAAATGTGCTGATGCTGGGTTATATGAACCAGGAAGCATACGATAAGACCGTGGAAACCGGTAAGGTGACTTTCTACAGCAGAACCAAGCAAAGACTGTGGACTAAAGGCGAAGAAAGCGGAAACTTCCTGAACGTGGTTTCCATCAAAAACGACTGCGACCAGGACACACTGCTCATCCGTGTCAATCCGGTAGGACCGGTTTGCCACACCGGAACTGACACTTGCTGGGGCGAAGAAAACCGGATGAACCCATTGCTGTTCCTCACCGAGCTGCAGGACTTTATCGAGAAAAGACACCGCGAAATGCCGGAAGGCTCTTACACCACCAGTCTGTTCAAGGACGGACTGAACCGCATGGCGCAGAAAGTGGGTGAAGAAGCTCTGGAAGCTGTCATCGAAGCCGTAAACGGAAGCAACGAACGCCTCATCTACGAAGGATCGGACATGATTTATCATCTCATCGTTCTGCTGACCGCCAAAGGACTGCGCATAGAGGATATGGCTCAGGAATTGATGGTGCGCCATAATCCGGGATGGAAGAAACATTAATCGGACCATTAGCATCATTTTTATATGTTGGTAGATTTTGATCAGGTGCAGATATATCAGGAAGATCATTTGATCTTGAAAGATGTGAAACTGCAAGTTAATGAGGGTGAGTTTGTCTACATCATCGGAAAAGTAGGCACCGGAAAGACTTCCTTACTGAAAACGCTTTACGGCGAGCTGGACGTAAACAAAGGAAAGGCTATGGTGCTGAACACAGACATGTGCCGCGTGAAACGGAAGCAGCTCCCCACCCTAAGACGCCAGTTAGGCATCGTGTTTCAGGACTTTCAGCTGCTGCTCGATCGAAATGTAGAAGAAAACCTGAACTTTGTGCTGCGCGCCACCGGATGGAAAAAGAAAAAGGAACGGAAAGAACGCATTGACCGGGTGCTGCAACTGGTGGAGATGGAAGAGTACAAAAAAAGCATGCCTTATGAGCTCTCCGGAGGAGAACAGCAACGGGTGTGCATCGCCCGGGCGCTGCTCAACAAGCCGAAACTCATCATCGCCGACGAAGCAACCGGAAATCTGGACGCCGAAACCGGACGCAAGACCGCCGCGCTTCTTTACGAAATCTGCAAGAACGGCACAGCCGTGATCATGAGCACGCACAACGAACAGCTCATTCAGGAATTTCCGGGTGCCGTGTACCGTTGCAAGGACGCACAGCTGGAAGAATGTACGGAAAGCTTCCGCAAGCAGGCATCTCTTTAAACAAAGAATTTAATAATAACCATTTTACGATAAGGAATAATATGAAAGTTTTAAAATTTGGTGGAACATCTGTTGGCTCTGCTCAGAGAATGAAAGATGTATCTAAACTGATTACAAGTGACGGAGAAGCTAAAATCGTAGTATTATCTGCCATGTCGGGAACTACCAACACACTGGTAGAGATCTCTGACTATCTGTACAAGAAGAATCCGGAAGGCGCAAACAATATCATCAACCGCCTGGAACAGAAATATATCGACCATGTGGAGGAATTGTATGCCACAGAAGAATACAAGCAGAAGACTCTGGAATTCCTGAAAGAAGAGTTCAACTACATCAGAACTTTCACTAAGGTGATGTTCACTTCTTTTGAGGAAAAGATCATTCTGGCTCAGGGTGAAATCATCAGCACCAACATGGTGACCAACTACCTGAAAGAGTGCGGCGTGAAGACTATCCTGTTGCCGGCACTGGAATTCATGCGTACCGACAAGAACGCTGAACCGGACATGAACTTCATCAAGGAGAAGACCAATGAAATCATGGAGAAGAACCCGGGTTACGAAATCTATATCACTCAGGGATTCATCTGCAAGAACGCTTACGGAGAGGTAGACAACCTGTTGCGCGGTGGTTCTGACTACACAGCTTGCTTGATCGGTGCTGTGCTGAACTCTGAAGAGATCCAGATCTGGACAGACATCGACGGTATGCACAACAACGACCCGAGAATCGTTGACCACACTGAGCCGGTACGTCAGCTGCACTTTGAAGAGGCTGCCGAGTTGGCTTATTTCGGTGCCAAGATCCTGCACCCGACTTGTATCCAGCCAGCCAAGTTTGCCGGTGTTCCGGTACGTCTGTTGAACACAATGGATCCGACAGCTCCGGGTACCATCATCAACAACAAGATCGAGAAGGGCGTTATCAAGGCCGTGGCTGCCAAGGACAATATCGTATCTATCCAGATCCAGTCAAGCCGCATGTTGTTGGCTTACGGTTTCCTGAGAAAGGTATTCGAGATCTTCGAAAGCTACAAGACCAGTATCGATATGGTATGTACTTCTGAGGTTGGTGTATCGATTACTATTGACAACACCTCATATCTGAAGGACATCATCGCCGACCTGATGAAATATGGAACCGTAACCGTAGACGAGAACATGTGTATCATCTGTGTTGTGGGTGACCTGGCATGGAGCAACGTAGGCTTCGAAACTCTGGCTACAGAAGCTCTGAAGGACATTCCGGTACGTATGATTTCTTATGGAGGAAGCAATCACAACATTTCATTCCTGGTGAAGGGTGAAGACAAGAAACGCACTTTGCAGGCTTTGAGTGATACATTATTCCACAAGAAATAAATACAACAACATTTATGATGCACAAAATATCCGCAGACAAATTCAAAGACATACGCACTCCGTTCTATTATTATGACACCGAGCTCCTGCAACAGACTCTGGATGCCATCAAGAAAGAAATCGGAAACAAACCAAACTATCATTTGCACTACGCCGTAAAGGCCAATGCAAACCCTAAGGTTCTGAAACAGATCAGCCAGGCAGGATTTGGTGCCGACTGCGTGAGCGGCGGCGAAATCCGCGCCAGTCTGGCAGCAGGATTCCCGGCAGAGGAAATCGTATACGCCGGAGTGGGAAAAAGCGATTGGGAAATCAATCTGGGACTGGACGCAGACATTGCTTACTTCAACGTGGAAAGCATTGCCGAGCTGGAAGTGATTAACGAGCTGGCAGCCCAGAAACAGAAAGTGGCCCGCGTGTCTTTCCGTATCAACCCGAATGTGGGAGCCCACACGCATGCCAATATCACCACCGGATTGGCTGAAAACAAATTCGGTATCGCCATGGAGGACATGGAGAAAGTGATCGGCATCGCGGCAAAGATGGAAAACGTACAGTTCATCGGACTGCACTTCCATATCGGCTCACAGATTCTGGAAATGGAAGACTTCGAAGCATTGTGCGCCCGCATCAATGAATTGCAGGACCGCCTGGAACAGGAAGGTATCCGCGTGGAGAATATCAACGTGGGCGGTGGACTTGGTATTGACTATCAGGCACCGGACGCCAATCCGATTCCAGACTTCAAGGCATACTTCGAAACTTATGAAAAGAATCTGAAGTTGCGCGAAGGACAGCATCTGCATTTTGAGTTGGGACGCGCTGTAGTAGGACAATGCGGAAGCCTCATCACCCGTGTGCTCTACGTAAAGCAGGCTACAGTAAAGCAGTTTGCCATTGTAGACGCCGGTATGACCGATCTGCTCCGCCCTGCCCTTTATCAGGCTTATCATCAGATAGACAACCTGACCAGCGAGGAGCCGGAAGAGGTTTATGACGTTGTTGGTCCGATTTGCGAATCGAGCGATGTCTTTGCCAAAGAATATAAATTAAATAAATGTCATCGAGGCGATCTGATCGCGTTGCGTTCTGCCGGAGCTTATGGAGAAATCATGGCTTCGCAATACAACTGCCGTGAGTTGCCTCAAGGATATACCACAGAAGATCTTTTATAAATGTTTTTTCTGACAAATCCAATAGAAATTACTGCCTACACAAGTTTTCTGCTTGTGTGGGCAGTTAATTTGTTCAGAGTATGCTATCCGAATGCTTTGAGCAAAGAAATGAAAAAGAAATCCGACAAATCTGATTGCGGAAAAGGAGTGCAAGCGGAAAAACCGGGCATATCGGTCGTTATCCTGACACAGAATCAGGAAGAACAGCTCATGACGCTATTGCCCCGTGTTCTGGAACAAGCGTATGATTCGTTTGAAATCATTGTCGTGGACATGAATTCAACGGACAACACCCGCATCCAGCTGGAAAATATGGAAAAGCGGTACGACAACCTGAAATATACTTTTGTCCCTAAAGACACACGGCAAATCAGCCTGCATACCTTAGCGCTGATTTTAGGAGTCAAGGCGGCGCATTATTCCTGGGTCATGCTGCTTACTCCGGACTTCCTGCCTCATTCAGAACACTGGCTGGCCTGCATGTCCGACAAGATGACAGAGGATAAGGATTTTGTATTGGGCGCACGTTCGGTAAACGCGGAAAGCAGTTCCATCCGCTCCTTTTATTATTTGCTGGAACAAAGCCGTTTCCTGTCCTGGTCGCTCCATCATCAGACCTGTCATTGCAACCATGTCAATTTAGCGTTCCGTAAAGAGAAACTGCTTTCCTGCAAGACCTTGGGCGAATATGGTGTCCTTCTTTCAGGAGTAGAGAACATTTTTGTAAACCGGTTCAGTACAAACGAACGGACAGCCGTATGCATCGCTCCGGAAGCCTTATTGCAGGAAATTTCAAAAACGGAAAACAAGGACTGGAAAAAAGAAATGCTTTATCAGAAAGAGACCAAGTGTTTTTATAAGCACAAAAGCCAATACGGATTGTACAGCGTATTCCGTATGGGAATAACCTGGTTGTTGTTTCTGCTTGGCGTTTCCACTTTAACCCTGAGTATCTGGACCCGACACTGGGAATATACAGCAGGCATTGTTGTGCTGCTGGTTCTCTGGAGTTGCCTGCGCACCCGGAAACTGAAAAAGCTGTCGGCCCTGTTCTCTATCAAAACCGCCGGCATATATCTACCGTTCTATGAACTGCGGTTGTCTTGCATCTATTGGGGCAACAGCATCCGATATGCGTTTCAAGACAAGAAAGTGTTTTACCGGAAACTGACCCGTTAAGCCAGTTGTAATCCGGTAAAACAGTTAAAACGCTGCATGTCTACATTCACAATCAGTTCCTCCGGAAAGGATGTTTCCTGAAGCAGCTCATAGACATAGGTATAATCTGCAATGGAAAAAGAGATGTGGGCATCACTTCCTAAAATAACCGGAGTGTCATACTGACGACACAACTGCAACAGTTCTCGGTTCAATCCGCGGGCAACCGCGTTTTTACGCAGCGGATTCATGGAACTGTTGTTTACTTCAAGCAGGGTACCGGTTTCGCGCGAAGCCCGTACCAAAGCCTCCAGATCTACAGTAGCCGCTCCGTCAGCCGGATGACTGATAATGTTTACTCTGGGATTATGCATCGCGGCCAGTACGGCTTCGGTATTCTTCAATTTGGTTGATGCCGGGAAGCATACCTTATGCACTCCGGCCACAACATGATCAAAGCGCTTGTAGTATTCTTCGCCCAAATCCAGATTTCCCTGCAGATCGCAGATATTCAGTTCGGCACCATGCAGGATGCGCACACCTGAAATGAACTTGGGTACACAATGCAGGTTTCTGAAATAAATAGGATCCGGTGCTCCGGGGACCAAAGGCCCATGTTCTGTAATACCTAAAAAACTCAGTCCCTTTTCGGCAGCTGCGGCGGCCATTTCCTGAATGGTGCTGTACGCATGGCCGGAAGCGATGGAATGAGTATGTAAATCCAATACAATCTTCATAATGTCTTTATTCTTGGTAAACGCAAAGATACCAAAAAATCATTGGCTATAAAACGAAAATAAGAAAATGAATCACACTTCTGTTTTAAGTTACAAGACCCATATCCGCTCCCTGATTGCTTTGGGATTTCCGATTATCATCGGACAGATCGGTACGATTGTACAGGGACTGGCCGACACCATCATGACCGGCCAATACAGTTCACAGGCGCTGGCCGCAGCCGGATTCGTCAACAATGTGATGACTCTGGTGCTGATCTTTGCCATGGGATATTCCTATGGCCTTACACCGGTTGTAGGCGCCTTTCACGCAAGACAAGAGCATCAGCATATCGGACAGTCGCTGCGTTGCAGCCTACAAACGAATGCAGTTCTGGCTACAATCATCTTCCTGCTGATGGGCAGCCTGTACTTCTTCCTCGACCGTCTGGGACAACCGGAAGAACTGCTTCCCATCATCCGGCCTTATTATTTGGTCATTCTGCTGTCACTACCCTTTCAGATTCTGTTCAATGCCTACAAACAGTTCTTTGACGGAATCGGAAAAACGCAGATAGCCATGTGGATCATGATCGGAGCGAACATCTTCAACATCATCGGCAACTGGTTTCTGCGATAATAGAAAAAATCAGAAACAAAACAGCTAAAGCAGCATGATATGATTTTACT
>CAJMQV010000059.1 GCA_905215575.1 uncultured bacterium
CCCATTTTAATCTTTTAATTGTTAAAACGGTGTGAAGTATTTCTGTATTAAGACAGTGGGAAACGGATACATTTTAAAACGGATGATTTATATGCCTTTTTATGAAAATCTTTAAGTGGCAATATTGTCTGATTTTTGCTTATCGATTTGAATTCTACTGTTTTCCCTCTTCGGCTAATTCTCAGAATCTTTCTAAAACAAAATCTTGTAATAAGTCCAATTTTAGCCTGATAATATTTTTTATTGTAAAATACCTATATTTAGGTATGAGGTATTTGAAAAATTCTACGTATCTTTGCATCGAGAAAAAGAGAAAGACGAAGTATCATATTTTTATCAATATTTTTTATGGAATTTACACAGGAAAGCTGGGCCGGCTTTAAAGGCGATCTTTGGAAGAAAGAGATCAATGTAAGAGACTTCATCCAGAACAACTACACTCCTTACGAGGGAGATGATTCTTTCTTGAAGCCTTCTTCAGAGAAAACTCGCAAAGTATGGGACAAGTTGACCGAGATGTTCAAGGTTGAGCGTGAGCGCGGTGTTTACGACACTGAGACCAAACTTCCGCAGTCAATTTCCACTTACGGACCGGGTTACATTGACCAGGAGAACGAGGTAATCGTTGGTTTGCAGACCGACGCGCCTTTGAAACGTGCCATTTTCCCGAGAGGTGGTGTCCGCATGGTAGAGAACAGCTTGAAGGCATACGGCTACCAGTTGGATCCGCTGACCAAAGAGATCTTTACAAAATATCGTAAAACCCACAATGAGGGTGTGTTCTCAGCATATACTCAGGACATCCTGAAAGCCCGTCACGACGCAATCATTACCGGTCTGCCTGATGCTTATGGCCGTGGCCGTATCATCGGTGACTACCGTCGTGTTGCTCTTTACGGTACTGCTATTCTGATTGAGGACAAGAAGGATTTCCAGAAACGTCTGGAGTCAAATGAAATGACTGAGGAGACCATCCGTCGCCGCGAGGAAATCACCGAGCAGATCAAGGCCCTGAAGGAGTTCGAAGGCATGTGTGCTTCTTACGGTTTCGACGTAACCCGTCCGGCCAAGGATGCTCGTGAGGCTGTTCAGTTCGTATATCTGGCTTATCTGGCTGCCGTGAAGGATCAGGACGGTGCTGCCATGTCAATCGGTCGTACCGCTACATTCCTGGATATCTACATCGAGAAGGACATCAAGGAAGGCAAGCTGACTGAGGAAGAGGCACAGGAGCTGGTAGACCAGATGATCATCAAGCTGCGTATCGTTCGCTTCCTGCGTACTCCGGAATACAACGACCTGTTCTCAGGAGATCCGGTTTGGGTAACCGAGTCTTTGGGTGGTATGGGCGTTGACGGCCGTACCTTGGTAACCAAGACCTGTTTCCGTTACCTGCACACTCTGTACAACCTGGGCCCTGCTCCAGAACCGAACTTGACAGTTCTGTGGGCTGAGAAGTTGCCGGAAAACTGGAAGAAGTTCTGCGCCAAGGTATCTATCGATACTTCTGCCATCCAGTATGAGAACGACGACCTGATGCGTGTTGAGTACGGTGATGACTACGGAATTGCCTGCTGCGTATCTCCGATGAAGATCGGTAAGCAGATGCAGTTCTTCGGAGCGCGTGCCAACCTGGCCAAGTGCTTGCTTTACGCCATCAACGGTGGTCGCGACGAGCGTACCGGCGATCAGGTAGCACCTAAGTTCGAGGCTATCACTTCTGAATATCTCGACTACAACGAGGTAATGGAGAAATACGAGCAGATGATGAAATGGTTGGCCAAGGTTTACACCAACGCCTTGAAGATCATTCACTACATGCACGACAAGTATAACTACGAGGCATACGAGATGGCGCTCCACGACGGAGACGTGCACCGTATCTTCGCAACCGGTATCGCAGGTTTGTCTATCGTGGCCGACTCACTGGCTGCCATCCGCGACTGCAAGGTGAAGGTGATTCGCGACGAGCGCGGTCTGGCTGTTGATTTCGAGCGTGAGGGCGAATATGTTCCTTACGGAAATAACGACGACCGTACCGACAGCATCGCAGTGGAAATCGTAACCAAGTTCATGAACTATCTGCGTCAACACGAGACTTACCGCAACGCTGAGGCTACCCAGTCTATTCTGACTATTACCAGCAACGTGGTTTACGGAAAGAAGACCGGTACTACTCCTGACGGACGTAAGGGCGGAACTCCGTTCGCTCCGGGTGCCAACCCAATGAACGGACGCGACGTGAAGGGTGCTGTTGCCGCTCTGGCTTCAGTGGCCAAGTTGCCGTTCCAGCACGCACACGACGGTATCTCATTCACCTTCGGTATCTCACCGGCTACTTTGGGTAAGGAGCGCGACATTCAGGTAGACAACCTGGTTGGTCTGTTGAACGGTTACTTCACTCCGCAGGGTGGTCAGCACCTGAACGTGAACGTGTTCGACCGTGAACTGCTGATCGACGCGATGGAGCATCCGGAACTGTATCCGCAGCTCACCATCCGTGTATCCGGTTATGCGGTGAACTTCGTGAAACTGACTCGTGAGCAGCAGCTCGACGTGATTTCACGTACCATCAACCACTCTTTGTAATTTGTTGAACAAGTGATTAAAGGAAAAATACATTCACTGGAGAGTTTCGGGACCGTTGACGGTCCCGGAATTCGTTTTGTGACCTTCCTGCAGGGATGCCCTCTGCGTTGTCAGTACTGTCACAACCCGGATACCTGGGACAAGAACCGTGCCGTGAAGTATGAGTACACCCCTCAGGAACTCCTTGAAGAGGTGTTGCGCTACAAAAGCTTTATCCGCAACGGTGGTGTGACTCTGACCGGTGGCGAACCGCTGGTGCAGGCTGAGTTTGCACGCGAGTATTTCCGTCTGTGCCGCGAGGCCGGACTGCATACGGCGCTCGATACTTCGGGAGCCATCTGCAATGAGCAGACGCTGGCCGTGCTGGACTACACCGATTTGCTGATGCTCGACATCAAGGCGCTGGATGAGGCCCTGTGCCGCAAGGTTTGCGGCAGCGACGGGCGCAATGCCTTGCGCTATCTGGACGAGGCCCAGAAGCGAGGCGTCAAGGTTTGGATCCGTCACGTGGTCGTGCCGGGGCTGACTGATGACGACGAGCAGCTCGACCGCCTGGTGGAATATCTCAAGGGCTATCCGGTGGTGGAGAAAATCGAATGGTTGCCTTATCATACGATGGGCGTGTTCAAGTACGAACAGTTGGGCTTGCCTTATCCGCTGAAGGATGTGGAACCACTCTCGGCAGAACGGATCAAGACCATCCGTGAACGCTATAAGGACGTGTTTCCGGTTCAGAAATAAACCATAAAAGTATAATGGCAGATTGTATCTTCGGTATGGATACAGTCTGCTATTTTTGTATAAATATTTACATGTATTAAAAATAAAAGCAGGTTTTCTTTTTCTCGTCTGCATTGTTTTTATAACTTTGAACTTGGTTGGATATGTGAGTATATCCTATTAGTTGTATTTGTGTAATAACGGGATTGATTTTCCCTATATAATACTTTTTATAATGGAACAGGAAAGCCGTAAACCGAGGAGACCGAGACGAAGCAAGGCCGATATAGAAAATTGCATTAACAAGGCCGCCAAGGAACTGGTATTGAAAAAGAGATTCTCCAATGTGACCGTTTTGGACATCATTAAGCGCGCCAAAATCGAGCCGATAACCTTTTACAGCCGTTATCGGAACCAGGAAAATTTCTTTGAGCACTTTGTGCGTGATTTTGATTACTGGTTTAAGGATACGATGAGCGTGGAGGATGATCAAGTACGTACAGAAGAAGTTTATGCCGAACTCTTGATCAATCTGTTCAATGAATTAAACCATAAATCCATCATGCTGGAGCTTTTGCGTTGGGAGATATCAGACACCAATCAGGTTACCCTGCGTACGGCCATGAACCGCGAGCTGCATACCATCCCTCTGGTGGATAAGTATGAGTCTGATTTTAAGGATTCTGGAATGGACATCAGTGCCATATCCAGTTTGCTGATTGGCGGAATCTATTATCTGTGTCTGCATAAGGAATGTTCTCCTTTCTGTCGGATTGATCTCAATACAGACGAGGGGAAGCAGAAAATTCAGAATGCGATACGAACTTTGTCCCGTTTGCTGTACGAACACAAGCAAGGCACCCGTTCACAAAGCAAGGATGAATTAGAGGAGATTGCGGAGCGTATGAGACAAAGGGGAATGAGTGAAGAGGATATTCGGTATTGTCTGATGAAATAAGGAAGCTACATCATAATCCCCTCCTTTTAAAACCACTTTAAAACGGTTTTAAAAGGAGGGGATAGTTGTATATTGCTAAAACAGTTTTTTATTGGTGCAACAGATAATGGCCTCAGACATGTTTTTTACATGTAGTTTCTGGAACAGGATTTTTTTTCTTTTTTTAATGGCACTCTCAGATAATTGCAAATTCTCAGACATTTCCTTTTCTGTAAACCCTTGAATAGACAGTCTGACAATTTCTTTTTCTTTCTCGCTTAATTGAGGACTTGGCATTTCGTCCCAACATTTTGTTTCCCGGTTCCATAATATTTCTTTTTCGCCCACTTTGGCCATGATCATATTCGGGTGCTTCTGATCGGTCAGAGAAACCTTACAGAGTGCCCAGACAATTTCCTGACACTCGTTCTTGATCAATGGAATCAGAGTATGGCGCACGGGAAAATAAGCGTCCCCGTTTTTGATGCGGAAATCATAAGAGATATAGCCGTCTTTATTGCAATCTTCTTTTGACAGTTCCCAGTATTTCCGGAAACCTATCTCGTTGACTTCGAACAGAAATGGAATATCCTCGGGATGTACGTATCGGGCATAAAAATTATATCCCATATTCTGAACCTCATGGGCAGAATGTCCACATAAGAACAATGGATTGTCATGGACATATACAAATCGTTTCTGGCTATAATCTATAATATAAAAGCTCTCGTATTCATCCAGCAGAACCAGTTTTATAAGATGGATCAGTTGGGCGATTTGCTCTTTTGAAAAGTGAACTGTATCGGTTACTTTATTCCATTCATTAAATAATTTATGTATGTTCATTGTCTCCCTATATTTTATTTAGGCTAAGATAATGTTTTTTATTATTTCTCGAATGATATCCCTCATAATATTTCTTCTGAGGTATACTTAAGTATACTTTTAACAAAAAAACATCATTTATATTTGCTTTACATTGTTTTTTAGGCTCATTTTGTGATATGTTTCTACTAGTAAAGGTTATTTTAATGACCTGTTCCTATAGGAATAGAGCAAAAAATATAAGGACTTATTGTGAAACGATTAAAAGATTTGGGTATGAATTATCGTGTTGCTTTACTTGGCCTTTTGTTGCTACCATGGGCAGCAAATAGCAAGCCCCTTACGAATTCAGATCAGGACGAAGGGGTTATTCCTTGGTTGACACAACAATACAAGGAGTATTGGTTGAATGAGGACATACACCGTACTGAGGATGTGAATAAGAAATATCTCACTACGGCCATGCTTGCGAAAGTATATCGGGCCAGCAATGTGGTGGATGCAAACTTGATGACCCGCTCTCAGGATGTGACTTCCTATGCTGCCCAGTCGGTGACCTGCCGTCATTTGGACGGTAACTGGTATGCTGTTTCCTGGCGCTTTTCTCCGGACGGTTCCTTGACGGATATTCCGGTGCGCGTTGTCGGAACGGAAGGTAATTACCGCATTTCTTACGTCACTCCATTCTGGGGCGGCACAAAGTATGGAGATTCCCTGTTTGAGATTTCCCGCCAGCCTGTGGATCAGGAAAGCACGGCGGAGCATTTTGTCCGCTCGTTTTATGAAAGATACCTGTCCGCCTATATCCTGATGCCCGATACTTTGGAGCAGGAGTTATCCCATTTGCGTTCGGCCTATTGTGCAAAACCGGTTTTGCAGGCTTTTGATAAGAAAAGGGAAACCATGCAGCGTATGGATGGAGTGCCCTTTTATGACCTGTTGGTCGGCGAATCGGACTTTGACGCTTTCTGGAAAGACAGTTTCAAGATCCGTCCTGTAGATGACCGGACTTTTGAAGTCTCTTATGACATTTTTAAGGACGGGCAAGCACCAAAAGTGTGCTTCCGCGTGCAAGTGGGCAAGATTGACGGAAAATATCTTATTGAAAAAATTTCGGAGATCTAGAATGAGCCTTCTACAAACGGAGGAAATGTTTGCACTTTCACGGTAGAGGACTCACTGCTATATGACTATCAGCCGGAGTTTGCAGACAATGTGAAATTGATTTGTCTCCATTTTTTGAAGTGGCCGGAAGGATATCCGTCTGAGCAGCCTCTGTCTGCGGAAGTCCGTTTTACGATTGGTCCGGATGGAAAAATAACCGATGTTGTTCCGGAGGCCGATTCACCGGCAGTGAAGCAGGAGATGGAGCGCATGTTCTCCTCCCTTCCTAAGGCTTTGCCGGCATGGCAGGATGGTAAGGCGGTGGCCAGCAGTTGTGTGGTGCGTCTGAATCTGAGTAAATCCGAATGGGATCAATGCCAACGGAAAGAAACTGAGGCAGACAGCCGTCCGGTTTATGTGGACCCGGAACTCCCGGCTCATCCGTCCGACGGCTTGGATGCGTTCCAAAATTACCTGAGTACTCTTCTGCCTGAGGAATCCTCCGGAAAATTACTTTATTCTTTGATACATTCTTGGTATCTCCTTGCGTTTCGGTGTTGTGTGTTTATTCTTCTTTCTATTACTCAGAAAACTGTTTAAAACGAGATCTATAACTAATATTACTCAAAAACAATGATCCAAAAAAGTCTTTTGATGGGCATATTGCTGCTCTGTTGCTGTATAAGAGCCGTAGCCCAAACCGTGAAAATTCAAGTAGATATTGAAGACGAGTTCCTGAAGATGCCGCTCAGCGGTGTCAAGTTGTCTGTGTTGACTCCAGACAGTGCGGTTGTGGTGGATTCCGCTTCCTGTATCTCTATTCGTTCTACTTCCGGCAAATCCCTGAAAGAGATCTATACGGCTTCTGTAAAAGCCGGCCGTCATTACCTGCTGCGTGCCAAAAGAGCCGGCTATGGGGATGTGTGGCGCCGTTTTTCCGTACCTCCCACGCAAAAAGGTGACCTGAGTCTGTCCACCCTCATGATGCGCAAGGAATGGAAGGAGGAAATGAGCGAGGTAGTGGTCAAGGCTACCAAAGTCAAGATGTATTATAAGGGAGATACAATCGTCTACGATGCCGATGCCTTCAAACTTCCGGACGGTTCGATGCTGCAAAGCCTGATAGATCAGCTTCCGGGCGTAACGATGAATCAGTCCGGAGAGATCTTTGTCAACGGGCGTAAGGTGGACGAACTGATGTTGGGATCGCGCACTTTCATGCACGGCAACAAGAAAGTCCTGATGGAGAATCTGCCTTATTACACGGTGAAGGACATCAAGGTTTATGACAAGCAGACGGACAAGAGTGTGGCTCTGGGTTACGATGTGGAGCCTCGCAAGTTTGTGATGGATGTGAATCTGAAACCGGAATACAGTCAGGGTTACATAGCCAATGTGGAAGCCGCCGGAGGTACGAACGACCGCTGGCTGGGGCGTGGCTTTCTTTTGGGCTTCACCGATTTGTGGCGTTACTCCGTGATGGCCAATCTGAATAATGTGAATGAGAGCCGTCATATCGGCGAGCGCGGATTCTGGTCTCCGGCCACCATGCCCCGTTCGTTGACCACCACACGCAGTGCGGCTTTTGATCTGGACTATCAGTCGAAAGACAAGGTCCGTAAGAACAATTTTGTGGCAGACTACACCAGCACGTCGGATGACAGAGAGATGCGCCGTCGCCAGGAACAGTTCCTGGAAGGCAGCCATCCGTTGTCACAGACCGAAAGCACCAGCCATTCCGGTAACTGGAAAGTGAAGCTGAGCAATGAGTATGTAGCTACCAAACCGGGTTATCTGAGAATAAATACCAACTTCGATTATGAAAAGCGCCATGCCAACGGTCATTCCCTTTTCAACCAGTGGGACGACTTGCAGAGCGACACCCTGACAGCCTCCATGTTTACGGATAATCTGAGCGAGGGTCAAACCCTGCATTTCGATCAAGGTATTATGGGAGCCTTTAATACGAACAAGGAGAAAGAACGGAATTTGAATTATTATCTAGCCTATTGGTATACCGACGAGAAATCGTGGCTGTCTGATCGCTACAACACCTGGCAGGCAAATACCCAGACAAAGGACGTCCGTTACAATGCCAGTGACAGGGCTAACCGTACCTCGATAGTATATGGTGCATTGACTTACTCAGTTCCGGAACTGATTGGTAAAATGGGAATGTCGGTAGGTACGAGCGTTAACTATGGTGATGTTCGGAAACATGATTATCTGTATAATCCGGATACCTTGCTGCTAGCTTCCCAGCTGGACATGCTGAATGCGATCACCGATCCGGCAAACTCTTATGACAGTCATGATTATGGTATAAAAGTCGAGCCCAATATAACTTTTTCCAAAGGGAAATATTATCAGGTGGGTGACAATCCGATTAGGATTCATTATGATCAGTGGAGAGTGGGTGTTTCTGTGCCCATCTTGCACGACGCACTGGATTATCAGCGGGGAGTGATTGACACAACCGTATATCGGCACACGGCGCTTCTTTCTCCTTACGTAAGTTTCCGTACGGTGTCGCCTGGCGGAAACCACAGCTTTTCTGTGAATCTCCGTTATGACCTTAAGGATGTGGATTTTTATGACCGGGTGAACTATCGGGACGACAGTCAGCCGCTGGTGGTTAAGTTGGGAAATCCCGACTTGAAGAAGAAGGCCAACACAACGGCTTCTGTGGACTATACGGACAGATGGGGAAAGAACGAACGGCAATGGCATATCGCTGCCACATACAATTATCAGCATCGGGATGTGGCCCAGTCCGTGAACTATAATCCGGAAACCGGTGTATATACTTATAAACCGGTGAATGTGGACGGTGCCTATTCGGGTACGGCCAAGTTTGACTATTCACAGGCTCTGGGCGAAAAGAAATACTGGAGATGGCAGATGAACGCCGATGCGAACTACCGGCATTCCGTGGATTATGCGATGCTGTCCGGAGAGACGGAAAGCCACCGGAATATCGTCAATACCACGACGCTGCATGACGGAGCCTATATCCAATATAGCAAGGGTGTGCTGAACTTGCGTGCTTCGGGTGATGCCAGTTGGCGGCACTCGGTGGGGCGTATGTATGATTTCGAGACCCTGAATGTATGGGATTTCAATTACGGTCTTTCCGGCCGCTATACGATACCGGTGCTGAATACCACGGTAGCGCTGGATGCCACCATGTACAGCCGTCGCGGCTATGGCAGCTCGGAACTGAATACGAATGACTTTTTGCTGAATGCCTCTCTGAGTCAGTCATTCTGGAAAGGCAAGATCATAGCGCGTCTGGAAGCCTTTGACCTGCTGCACAACCTGTCGGCCACACAATATGAGGTCAATGCGCAGGGACGGGTAGAAACCTGGTACCGCTCTCTGCCGCATTATGTCATGTTGCATCTGGTATATCACTGGAACAAAAATCCCAAGAAACTTTGATTTGAAACGCCTTTAGTACACTTTTTAAAGACAGAAGCGGCTCTGACTTCCAAAAGGAAATCGGAGCCGCTTCTTGATTTTTATTTCTGCGGAGAAACATAAACATCAGTTCCGCCTGTTTTCAGAATCCATCCGTTCTTGTTTTTGGCCAGAACGTATTGCTTCTTTTTCCAGATACCTCCCTTGCGTTTCAGTACCGGATGTTTTTTCTGTCCCGGAAGGAAAACTTCGGCGCGCTCTTGATCGGGTGAGAATATCACATAAGCGGCAACGGAAGTTTTTACGTGTGCCGGAACCAGACGGATGCCCTCTTCGAAGGTGCGGACGCAGTCTTTCCGGACTTTACTCCAGGTATATCCTGCCGAGGCGATGCATCCGTGTCGGTCACGGTCGGCGCCCAGCATGGGCTTTCCGGCCTGCTTGCCGGTGTGGCAGCTCACAACAGTCAGCGCTGTGGCTATGATTAGAAACAGTTTTTTCATTGTATGCAGTTTTTATAGATTGTTTTTGGAATCAGTTTGTTCCTTTTCTTTTTCTTCTCTTTCTTTCCGTTTGTCCAGCATCATATTCATGAAAGCCGAGCTGATGATACCGGTAGGGATGGCAATCATGGCAATGCCGATCAGGCTGATCAGGCTACTGAGCAGGCGTCCCAACGGGGTGATGGGGTAGATGTCGCCGTAGCCCACCGTGGTGAAAGCCACAATGGCCCACCAGAATCCGTCGCCGATGTTGGCAAACGCTTCCGGCTGCGCGTACCGTTCGATATAATACATCAGAATGCCCGAGAAACCGAGCATGATGCCGCAGGCCGTATAGGCGGTCACCAGTTCCTCGCGCACGGCATGAAGCACTTCACCGATCAGGCGGAACGAGCGCGAATAGCGGATCAGTTTGAAGATAATCAGAATGTAGGCCAGTACCACCAGATGCAGATGCGGTGAGTCCTGATAGGTGTAGATGACCACGAAAGGAAGGATAGCCACAAAATCAATGATGCCATAGAATGAAAAGACATATTTTAACGTGAGTTCGACGAATTCAGAACAATGCAAGCTGTGTGTCAACCGTTCGT
>CAJMQV010000060.1 GCA_905215575.1 uncultured bacterium
TGCGCCGTCTGAACATGTTGTTGGCTGTACTGGAAAAGCGTGTCGGCTTCAAACTGGCCCAGAAGGACGTGTTCCTGAATATTGCCGGCGGACTGCGGGTGAACGATCCTGCCATCGACCTGTCGGTCATTGCCGCGGTGCTGAGCAGTAATGTAGATACCGGCATCGAGTCGGGCGTATGTATGGCCGGCGAGGTGGGACTGAGTGGAGAAATCCGTCCCGTGAACCGCATTGAGCAGCGCATTGCCGAGGCCGAGAAATTAGGATTCAACCGGATGATTGTTCCACGCTCCAACCTTCAGGGATTTGATTATAAAAAGATGAAGATAGAGCTGGTGCCGGTGCGCAAGGTGGAAGAGGCCCTGCGCGCGCTGTTCGGATAAGAAGCTCCGCTCTATACCTTATTATATAATGGAATAAAAAGAAACAGGAAAAACAATGATACATGAATTTCAATTACGGGTTCTGCCTGAGCAGGCCTATAACGAGCAGGCCGTACGCTGCTTTGTGGCCCGTGAGAAAGGACTCGACGAACGCACCATTCAGGGAGTGCGCATTCTGAAGAAAAGCATCGATGCCCGTCAGCGCACCATCTACATCAATCTGAAAGTGCGGGTTTACGTCAACGAGCAGCCCACAGATGAGGCTTATGTGCCTACGGAATATCAGAATGTGGAAGGGCATCGCCGTGTGATTGTGGTGGGTGCCGGTCCCGGAGGACTTTTTGCGGCCCTGCGTCTGATAGAATTGGGCTATTGCCCGATTGTGGTGGAGCGTGGAAAGAATGTGCGCGACCGGAAACTGGATCTGGCCCGCATTTCGCGCGAGCATAAGGTAGATCCCGAAAGCAATTACAGTTTCGGGGAAGGAGGAGCCGGTGCCTATTCCGACGGTAAGCTCTACACCCGAAGCAAGAAACGCGGCAGTGTGGACAAGATTCTGAATGTGTTCTGTCAGCATGGAGCCAGCACGGCTATTCTGGCTGATGCCCACCCGCATATCGGAACAGACAAGTTGCCCCGCGTTATTGAGAATATGCGCAACACTATTCTTCAATGCGGAGGTGAGGTGCATTTTGAAACCCGCATGGACCGCCTGATTGTGCACGAAGGCAAGGTGGAAGGTATCGAAACCCACGACGGACGGATTTTCAAGGGACCGGTCATTCTGGCCACCGGCCATTCGGCCCGTGATGTGTACCGCCATTTGTTCCGTCAGGGCATAGCGGTCGAAGCTAAAGGACTGGCCGTGGGAGTGCGTTTGGAGCATCCTTCCAAGCTGATTGACCAGATACAGTATCACAATAAGAACGGCCGCGGAAAATACCTGCCCGCAGCCGAATACAGTTTCGTGACGCAGGTGGACGGACGAGGTGTGTACAGCTTCTGTATGTGTCCCGGAGGATTCATTGTGCCGGCGGCCAGCGGTCCGCAGCAGATTGTGGTCAACGGTATGTCGCCCAGCAATCGCGGTTCGCAGTGGAGCAACTCCGGTATGGTGGTAGAACTGCATCCCGAGGACTTGCAGGAGGCATCCATGCACCGTTTTATGAAAGAATATGTGCACAGCATCGAAGCTCCAGAGTGCGACAGTCTGAAAGACATTCTGCATTATTGCGATCCGGAGTCAGTGTGGAACGGAGCGCCTGAGGAGCATCCTCTGGCATTGCTTTACTTTCAGGAAGCCATCGAGCGCCAGAACTGGGTGCAGGGACAATACCGTCAGACGGCACCGGCGCAGCGTATGGCCGACTTCGTGAACCGCAAGTTGAGTTACGATCTGCCGCGCAGTTCCTATTCACCGGGACTGATTTCTTCGCCGTTGCATTTCTGGATGCCGGAATTTATTTCCGGACGATTGGCGCGCGGATTCCAGAACTTCGGCCGGAGCAGCCGCGGTTTCCTGACCAACGAAGCCGTGATGATAGCGGTAGAGAGCCGTACGTCGGCACCGGTGCGTATCGTCCGTGATGCCGAGACCTTGCAGCACATCACCGTGGAAGGACTCTTCCCTTGTGGCGAAGGAGCCGGATATGCCGGAGGAATCGTTTCGGCCGGTATCGACGGCGAGCGTTGTGCCGAGGCCGTAGCGGCTTATTTGGGCGGTCAGTCCTGATGACTGAAGCAGTAAGGCGATTGATATAAATAATATAATAATCGGACCTCCCCCTCTTTCCGTAAATCTGCTTATTGAGATTTTAAAGGAAAGAGGGGGAGGTCCGATTATTTTTTTCGGGAAAACCGTTTGCCTTAGAAGTCGAGTCCGATGCTGGCGGTAAAGCATCCGGTGCGGATACGTCCGTCAAAATCATCATAGTTATAATCGTGGAAATCCTTGGCGGCGATGTTGTTCATACCGATGTCGTAGCAGAAATCCAGATAGAAGTTCTGGAAAGCCATGCCCAGACCTACACGGAATCCGGCATCGAAACGCTTCAGATACTGGTCCGAGAAGGGATTCTCCTTGATGCGCTGCTCATAGAGCTTTACATTGCCTGCGACACCGCAAGCCAAGAAACCGCCGAAATAAGGCTGGATGGTCAGATCGTCAAAACCCACATCGGCCTTATATTTGAATACCAGTGGCAGTTCCAGATACTTCAGATTATAAGTCTTGCGCTCCACGTCTTTGGTAGCTTCCAGTTTGGCTCCTTTTTCAGAGTAGAGCAGTCCGGTTTCAAAATAGAGCGGCACGGTGCGTCCCACCCGGTTGCCAAAAACAAGACCGGCATTGATGAGCGAGAGCGGTTGGGTTTCCGGTCCGGGATTAAAACCTCGGCAATAAAAGCGGGGCACATTCAAGCCCACACGAATTCCGAAATAGCTGCTTCGGTCGTAATTATACCAGCGGCTGGCACTGATACCCTCGGCGCTGATTGTATTTCCGTTCGTTCCGCCATATCCCAAAACTGCCGGTAGCAGACTGAGCAGAAACAGAAAAGAAAATATTTTTTTGATCATATTCTTTTTGCTTTAATATCGTTGGTTTGCGTGAGCAAAAGTACAATTTTTTTCGGGAACATCTTTCTTTTAGAGAAATAATTACTATTTTTGTTCTTTTAATAACGTATATTGCGGGGTTAAGTAGCCTGATTTAGAGTAAAGGTGTAAAGCGCCCGAAAATAATAATTGACAGCAAATGAAAGTTCTGAAATTTGGAGGAACCTCGGTAGGTTCCGTGGAAAGTATCTTAAACGTAAAGAAAATTGTTGAGGGACAGTCTGAACCAGTGATTGTGGTGGTTTCTGCTCTTGGAGGAGTAACCGACAAGTTGATTCATACTTCACAGCTGGCAGTGTCTGGAAATCTGGATTACAAAAAGTCGTTTATGGAACTGACAGACCGTCATTATCAGATGATTGATCAGATCATTCCGGCCGGCCCCCGCAAGGAGATGCTTCTTTCTATTGTCAATTCCCTGTTTGACGAATTGCACAGCATCTATCAGGGCGTTTATCTGATTAAGGATTTGTCTGCCAAGACCCAGGATATGATTGTAAGTTATGGCGAGCGTATCTCTTCAAATATTATATCTGTATTGATTACCGGTTCGGTGTGGTACGATTCCCGTACATTCATCAAAACCGAAGTGCGCGGAGGTCGCCGCTTGTTGGCTTCAGAGGAAACGAATCGTCTGATTGGAGAAACTTTCGCCAAGTTGCCGAAAGTGGCATTGGTGCCGGGATTCATCTCCAGCGATGTCGAGTCGGGCGAAACCACCAATCTGGGACGAGGTGGTTCTGACTATACGGCTTCCATTCTGGCTGCCGCTCTCGACGCTTCGGTTTTGGAGATATGGACCGATGTGGACGGCTTCATGACTGCCGATCCGAAAGTCATCTCTACAGCCTATACCATTAATGAGTTGAGCTATGTGGAGGCCATGGAGCTTTGTAACTTCGGTGCCAAAGTGGTCTATCCGCCTACCATCTATCCGGTGTGCGTCAAGAACATTCCGATCTGGGTAAAGAATACTTTCAAACCCGAAGCACAGGGAACCATTATCAAGAAAGAAGTGGAGCGCGACCGTACCGGTAAGCCGATCTGTGGTATTTCGAGCATTAACAATACTTCGCTTATCTTTGTTTCCGGTTTGTCAATGGTGGGTGTGATTGGTGTGAACCAACGCATTTTCTCGGCATTGGCCAATAACGGAATCAGTGTATTCATGGTAGCGCAGACTTCTTCCGAGAGCAGTACCTCAATCGGTGTGCGTGACGAGGATGTGGAAAAGGCATGCCATGTGCTGGATGAGGAGTTTGCCAAGGAAATCCAGACCGGAGCCATGTTCCCGATGCAGGCCAGCAGCGGACTGGCAACTGTGGCTGTAGTGGGCGAGAGCATGAAGAATGTGTCGGGAGTGGCCGGAAAACTGTTCGGTACATTAGGACGAAATGGTATTAATGTCATTGCCTGTGCACAGGGTGTTTCGCAGACCAATATTTCCTTTGTCGTAGAATCGGCTTATTTGAGAAAGACGCTGAATGTGATTCACGACAGTTTCTTCCTGTCCGAATACCGTGTGCTGAACCTCTTCCTGTGCGGAGTAGGTACTGTGGGAGGCAGCTTGATTGAGCAGATTGCCGCTCAGCGCGAAAAGCTGATGAAGGAAAAGGGACTCAAGCTCAATGTGGTGGGTATTGCCAGCAGCCGTAATGCGCTGTTCGACCGCAAGGGACTTTCGCTTACCGACTACAAGGAGCGTTTGCGCGCTTCTGCCCCCAGCACCTTGCAGCACCTGCGTGATGAAATCATCAATATGAATATCTTCAACTCCGTGTTCGTGGACTGCACCGCAAGCGCCGAAGTCGCTTCCTTGTATCAGGACTTCCTGGAGCACAATATTTCGGTGGTGGCTGCCAATAAAGTGGCTGCTTCTTCAGACTATGCTAGCTATTCCCGTCTGAAACATACGGCCTTCCAGCGCGGAGTGAAGTATCTGTTTGAAACAAACGTGGGAGCCGGTCTGCCGATTATCCGCACGCTGAACGACTTACGTAACAGTGGTGACAAGATTCTTCGTATAGAAGCTGTATTGAGCGGTACGTTGAATTTCATCTTCAATAAGATTTCGCGTGAGATTCCTTTCAGTAAGACCGTACAGATGGCCAAAGAGGAAGGTTACAGCGAACCGGATCCACGAATTGATTTGAGTGGAAAGGATGTTATCCGCAAGCTGGTTATCCTGACCCGTGAATCGGGCTATCAGATTGAACAGGAGGATGTAGAGGCTCATCTCTTCATACCGGATGAACTGTTCCAAGGTTCTGTTGAGGAGTTTTGGGCAAAACTTCCTTCTTTGGACGCTGAGTTCGAAGAAAAGCGTCAGAAGCTGGAAGCAGAGAACAAACGCTGGCGTTTTGTGGCGAAGTATGAGAACGGAAAGGGCTCTGTTTCGCTTTGCGCTGTAGACCGCAGTCATCCGTTCTACTCTCTGGAGGGTTCAAACAATGTGGTATTGCTGACCACGGAGCGCTACAATGAGTATCCGATGATTATTCAGGGCTATGGAGCCGGAGCGAGTGTTACGGCTGCCGGAGTATTTGCCGACATTATGAGTATTGCCAATATTTAATCAGTTATAGAACAGAAAACCGCCTTGCCAAAATTCCTTCACAGGATTGGCAAGGCGGTTTTCTGTTTCATTACGGGGAACCATTGGGGAGGGAAATGTTTCTTCAATGCACTTTTGCATGCTCCGGTTACTGGATCCAGTTGTCTTCTTTTCCTTATATAGGTGTCGTGCATGCAGGACTGTTTTTCAGAACTTTCTGACTGTTTTTAACTGATAGAAAGAGGTATTTCCTTTACTCTTCGCGGATTCCCGTATTTCTTTTGAGGGAATTACTTCATGGAATACTTACCGGAAGTAATATCCTCCACGCTTAAGGCTTTATATACCATGTTGTAATATCCCGGTTCCTCTTCATAGAAGAATCCTATTTTCTTGTCTTTCTGGATGCAGAAAGTAGAGTAGGCCGAACCGGCATGGGTAACGAGATAGGAACCCTCCCAGTTGGAGGCTAAGTCTTTTGGAGTTGCATAATCAGCTTCGCTTTCTAAGGCTTTGTAATAGATGGTCACTTCTGCACGCTTGTCAGCAACTGGGAGTGACTGGATAATCAGGTCCACTTCTTTTCCGTCACTGTTGCGTATGGCCTTGAAGATACCAACTTCGCCATTGGTAGCGTTAGCTCCGGTTTTGATTCCTCCCGGACAGTCGTGTGAGGCAACCACTTCGCCCCAGCTTCCGGTGGCTTTCTTCTTGTTCTTGTAAGAGTAGATGTTGTAGAAACGTCCGTATCCCTTACGGCTGCTCAGCAAAACATCACCGTTAGGCAACTCCTCGCATTTCGGTTCGTCCCCTTTGGGAGCCGGTGACTGGTTTACGTCGCCAAGCACTTTCCATTCCTTTCCGAAGTTATCGCTATAGATCACGTAGTTTCCGCCGTCGGTGCACAAGGCGGCATAAATACGTTTGTATTTTCCTTTTTTAATCTGCTTGGACTGGCAAATCTTACCCGAACCGATAAAGAGTTTTTTGATGGGCCCCTGTTCACGCTGGTCGAAAAGACTGTAAATATCCTCGGTAATGTCTTCGGGGGCAGACCATGTCTTTCCTTCATCCTTACTATACAGACGTGCTGCGCGCAGCGGGTTTTCACGGGTTGAATTCCAGTAAGTCACGTTTCCGGTGCAACACATCAACAGAATATCGCCATTTTTGCTGTCGGCCAACGTGGCTGCGTCTCCATATCCGCAGGCCGGATCGTTTTTGATGCCGTTTCCTTTGACGATATCGAACTGTTCTGACCAGGCTTTTCCGTTGTCATCGCTATATTTACCGACAATATCAATCTGTCCGAAACCAATGTCCGCACCGCAATAACGATAGTCCGACATGGCAATAAGGCGGCCTTGAGGAGTGGACAAGATTGCCGGAATGCGATAGGGGATACCCTTAGCGTCGGGAGTATGGAACAGGCAAACGGAATGCGTGTCTGTATGTTGTTTCAGATCCTGAGCCATGATCTTTTCATGACGAAGGTTTTCCGGATTGAATGCTTGGGTTGATACTGTAAGCGTTCCCAACAGGAATGCAGAAAGTAAGAGTCTTGATTTCATCAGATGTAAAAATAATAGTGAATGATGAACAAATATACAATAAAAAAACTCCGGACCGAAATAATGGAACGGAGTTTTTGAATATTTGTTGATCTTGCTGTCTTATGAGTAAGCAGTAAGAGAAATGTTTGTGTTTAGAACAGTAAAAAACCTGCTACGCCGGCACTGCAAATCAGCAGTATAGGGTTGATCTTGTAGACGTATGTACCGATAAACGTAGTAACAAAGATAAAGATACTAATGTAGAATTGCCACGGAGTGTCTGAAGTTCCGAAGTTTTCACGGTTCAGCAACAGCAGTGCCGCTGCGGCAATCAAGCCGATTACGGCCGGGCGTAAGCCGAGAAAGATATTTTCTACAACCGGATGATTCTTGTATTTCAGTAAAAACTTGCTGATGAGCAGCATGAGAATAAACGAAGGCAATACCACGGCAAAGGTGGCTGTTGCGCTTCCTACAACTCCCATGGCATGACTGTATCCGGCATTGACCAGACTGGTATAACCCACATATGTGGCCGAATTGATACCGATAGGACCGGGAGTCATCTGGCTGATGGCGACAATATCGGTAAACTGTCCCATAGTGAGCCAGTTGTATCGTGTGACCACTTCGCCCTGAATCATGGAAATCATGGCATACCCTCCGCCAAATCCGAACAAACCTATTTTGAAGAAGGTATAAAACAGTTTTAAAAGAAGTATGATCATAAGTTATTTTTCATTCTGTTCAACAAGTTTTCCGTATAAGAACCCGAAGAGACCGGCCAGGATGATGATGTAGACCGGAGAAACTTCCATCTGCCAAATCAGCAAGGCGCTGATAACTGGTATCCAGATATTGGTCCAGCCTATTTTGGCGCTTTTGGCCATTTTGAAGGTTGGAGCCGCTATCAGCGCCACCACGGCAGGACGGATTCCTAAAAAGATGCTTTGTACCGTTTCATTTTCCCGGAAAGTCTGGAAAAAAAGAGCAATCAGCAGGATGATAAGAAAAGAGGGAAGAACGGTTCCCAAGGTGCATACAATACTTCCCGGTACGCCTTTTAGTTTATAACCCAGGAAAATACTGATATTTACAGCCAGAATGCCCGGGCAGCTTTGTGCGATAGCTACCAGATCGACAAACTCTTCTTTACCGATCCATTGCTTCTTGTCTACGACATCTGCCTCAATCAGAGGGAGCATGGCATAACCACCGCCGATTGTAAACATTCCGATGCGCGTAAAAGTCTTGAAGCTTTCCCAATAGATATTCATTTTGTTTCTTTTTTTGTGTTGCAAAGATACAAAAAGTGCGCCATTCTTTCAAAGATGGCGCACTTTTCTATAGAATCGTTTCAATCTTATTTTTTGTTTGCTTCAATCCACTTACGGGCATTGACGAAGGCCTCCATCCATGGAGTGATTTCGTCGTTGCGACGGTCAGCAGGATAGTAAGCATTCTGCCATGGGAAGATGGCGCGCTCCAAGTGAGGCATCATGGCCAGATGACGTCCGTCGGCGCTGCAGATACCGGCCACGCTGTAATCAGATCCGTTCGGATTGCCTGGATACTCGTCGTAGCTGTACTTGGCAATTACGTTGTACTTGTCCTCTTCGTAAGGCAGAGAGAACTTTCCTTCTCCGTGGGCTACCCAAATACCTAACTTGTTGCCGCTGAGTGAACCGAACATAACGCTGCGGTTGGTTGGAATAGTCAGGCCAACGTAAGAAGACTCGAACTTGTGTGAGTCGTTATGCAGCATATGTGCTTTCTTCTTGAACTCCGGATTGATCAGGTTCAATTCCACCATCAGCTGACAACCGTTGCAGATACCCAATGAAAGAGTGTCTTTGCGTGCATAGAAGTTGTCGAGAGCTGCCTTGGCTTTCGGGTTGTACAGGAAGGCACCAGCCCAACCCTTTGCAGAGCCCAATACGTCTGAGTTAGAGAATCCACCGCAGAATACAATCATGTTGATGTCTTCCAGAGTTTCTCTTCCTGAGATCAGGTCGGTCATCATAACGTCTTTCACATCGAAGCCGGCCAGATACAGAGAGTAAGCCATTTCGCGCTCACCGTTGGTACCTTTCTCACGGATGATGGCAGCCTTGATGCCGGAAGGAGTGCGGCGATCCGGATTCAAACCGAACTGTGACAGCTTACCGGTGAAGTCTTTGTTGAAGACCATTTCCAGAGGCTGCTTCTTGTAGTTCTCGAAGCGGGCCTTGGCACAACCGTTCATGCTCTGCTTGCGGTCGAGCAAGTATGAAGTACTGAACCAGATATCGCGCAGATAGTCGATTCCGAACTGATATTCTGCACCGTCTTTGTAAACCTGGATGAGGCGCTCATCGGTTGGAGTACCCAACTTCACGTAACCTACGCCGGCATCTTCCAGAATCTTCTTGAACTCAGACTTGTCCTTGTTTGCAATCTGTACGACAACACCCGGATTCTCGGCCATGAGGATCTTCACGATATCATCGTTCTTGATACCGTCGAGGCTGATTTCCATACCGCCTTCTGTATTGGCGAAGCACATTTCGAGCAAGGTAGTGATCAGACCACCGGCAGAGATGTCGTGACCGGCCAATACCAATCCCTTGTTGATTAAAGTCTGTACGGCGTTGAATGCGTCGCGGAAGTATTCCGGATTCTGACAGGTAGGAACATCTGAACCCACTTTGTTCAGAGACTGTGCGAAGGCAGAACCGCCCAGACGCAACTCGTCGAAGCTGAAGTCGATATGGTAGAATGTGCTCTTTTCCTTGTTGACCATCACCGGAGAAACCACTTTCTTGATGTCGCTTACTTCGCCACCGGCGCTTACGATTACGGTTCCCGGAGAAATTACCTTCTCGCCGTCAGGATACTTCTGAGTCATTGACAGAGAGTCCTTACCGGTAGGAACATTGATTTCCAGTGCGCAGCAGAAGTCTGACAGTGCTTTCACACCCTTATATAAACGGGCATCCTCACCTTCCTGTGAGCGGCATGGCCACATCCAGTTTGCTGAGAGTGATACACTGTCCAGACCATCGGCCAGCGGAGCCCATACGATATTAGTCAAAGATTCAGCTACAGACAGTACAGAACCGGCAGCAGGATCCGCCAGACCAGCCTGTGGAGCGTGTCCGATAGCTGTAGCGATACCAGCTTTTCCGCGGTAATCCAATGCAACGACACCACAGTCGCTCAACGGCAACTGGATCTCGCCCTGACACTGCTGACGGGCAACCTTACCGGTTACCGAACGGTCTACCTTGTTGGTCAACCAGTCTTTGCAAGCTACAGCTTCCATCTGAAGCACGCGGGTTACATATTCATTCAAGTGAGCCGCATCGTAAGTTACGTTCTCGTAGGTGCGCTCTACGGTGTTGTCCTTCATATAGGTTTTCGGAGATCGGA
>CAJMQV010000061.1 GCA_905215575.1 uncultured bacterium
TCCCCCTGCCATACCTTATCCATCTTCCAAGCTGCTCCCTGTGGACGTACGCCATCTACATAAATACAGCCCGGATTGGTTAAATAGTCTACAGATACCGGGAACAGAGCCTTGTTCTCAGCAGTAGCCAGTGTAAAGTCCTGATAAGACGGATTGAAGCTATACTTATAGGCAGTCTGTTCTGCACCCAATGTCAACGGATTGGCATTACCGTTGATATACTTGCCGGAAACCAGATTCTTCAAAGCGAAACTGTTGTCGGCACTGTTCTCAACGACCCAGATGTCTGAACTCCATTTTGAATCGGAAGTCTTGAGCAAACCATCTTTTTCTGAGATAGACAAGCCTTTATAGTTTCCATCCACAGCATTGGTGATACGAATCTGGTCACCGTTCTGCGGAACACCCAAAGAAGCTTCCATTGCTTGAATAGCGGTCTGAATCTCCTCGGCAGTAGCATCTTCTCTCTCGATCACAGATTTCAATTCATCAGCCTTGGCCTGATCGTATTTACCGATTTGCGGATTTCCGGTTTCATAGCAAACGGCATTATTCAAAAGTGATTTAGCTTCGTTGATCAGTTCCTCCAGGTTAATTGTCTGACTTCTGTCCAAAGGCTGGAATTCCCAAAGACCGCCATTACCATCAGCCGGATTGCCATAAAGATTTATAGCATAGCCTTGACCTCCGGCACCCATATTGAAGTAATTATTGGTATGCTGATCACTCTGGATGGCATAATAGTAATTGTCACCGTTCTGTCCATAGTAAGAGCCAGTAACGATCTTAAAGTTATAATGCAAGTTCTCTTGATCATAGCTCCAACGGCCGGTATTGCTATTAGCTGTAGCTGTCGGATTCACAGAACCGTTCGGGAATGCCTTGCAGACCAGAGCATACTTGCCTTTATTCTGAGGATCTTCCACCAAAGCCCACCACTGATAATCGTAGGCTTCGTTTCCTTCAGCCACCATGGCACCACTCCAAAGACGTCCGGCCTGTGCTCCCTTATCGCCATACTGAGAAATCTGCGGTGCACCTTCGCGCAACAGTTCCACACACATATTATCGCGCTGATCGCTGGCCATAGTCACCAGGCGATACCACACTTTCTTCTCTAAAGTTGAAGAAACCGGAAGAACCACATTAGTACTGTTCAAATCCTTAATATAATAAGGAGCATACTGATAGTTATTGTAGTTCAGTAACACGGTGTCCTGCTTCATACGATTGCAGAAGTCATCAAAGTTCTTCTTTTCAGTTGGTGACCATCCGGTTTCGGCGATGGCCATCAAACGTGGGAAGGTAAGATATTCCACATGACCGGCCTCTGAAACATGCTCTGTCCAGAATGTACCCTGCACACCGGTGTAGTATTTCTGCAAATTGGCAGATACACCATTTACAGGGTTATAGCCATACACCTGTTGCAACGTAGCATCATTACCGCCTCCTACAGCATGTGGCTCACTCGGATCGGTTCCTGCCTTACGGTTAATGTATAAGGTAGGTTGAGGAGTCAGCACATTGTTCAAGCCCAGCTCGGCAGCCTTCTTTGCCGCAGCATCAGCACCGGTCCAGCACATTACGGTAGCACCGGCTTTCTGAATCATTTCCACATCAGCACCTCCTGCGGTAATAGCCTCATTCCAGACATACAGTTTCTTACCATGCTCGGCTGCATGATCAGCCAATTCATGAATGAAATGACTCTGCAACTGACGGTAGTTGGTATAACCGTACTCCTTCATCATTTCCTGACACTGCTTGTTGCTTTCCCAAGCAGAAGTCGGACACTCGTCGCCACCGATATGGAAATAAGGATAGGGGAACAACGCCATCAGCTCGGTCATAATATCCTTGGCAAACTGAACAGCCTCGGGATTGGCCACATTCAGCACATCGGATGAAATACCACCATCGCACCAAACGTAATGTGATCCCTGAGGATTGCAGCTATATTCGGGATAAGCAGTCATCGCAGCGGCAAAATGTCCAGGCATATCTACTTCCGGAATGATGTCAATGTGACGGTCCTGAGCATATTTCACTACGTCCTTAATCTCTTCCTGAGTGTAGAAATAAGGACCGTATGGTTCATAGGTACGATAACGCTGGCCTCCCGGTATATATTCCGTATTCCAAGAAAATTCACGTACACTACCCACACTGGTAAGTTTTGGGTACTTCTTGATCTCAACACGCCATCCCTGGTCTTCTGTCAGATGCCAGTGGAACTTGTTCATCTTATAATAAGACATCACATCCAGAATGCGCTTGATTTCCTCTACTGTGAAGAAATGACGGCATACATCGAGCATATATCCACGATACTGGAATTTTGGCGCGTCATTAATGTCTACAACCGGCAAAATGAAAGTTGTGACATTCGGATCCTTCACTCCGGCCATGACACAAGGAGGCAACAGCTTTTTCAAACTCTGGAAAGCATAATAAAAACCTCTGGTGGTTTCTGCTTCAATAGTGATATTCTGCTCCGTGATCTTCAACTTATAAGCTTCCGGACCCAGATTATTGGCTCCCGTATTCAGGTTCAAGTTGATGATAGAAGAAGCATCACCCTGATCAACGATAGTAACTTCGGCACCGGAAACCTCAGTATAAACTTCAACAAACTTCTCGGCTTCTGCTTTTATAGAATCTGCCAATCCGTTAATATTAACGGAAAACTTCTGCGGCAGAGTCAACATGCCCTGACCTACCTGGATCTCTTTTGGTAACGGAGTGAGATTCACGGCTTCCTGAGCCCAAACATTTCCTGCGGACAGGAGCGCTAAGGCTGCAGCAAAAAGGGTAACATTTTTCATTCTTTTGTTTTTAAGGATTATATAATTGTTTAGTCTTTACAATCTTGAGATTCTACAGCATAGTGCGGAAGATTATGATTCAAGAGCAACCAACTGATAATACCGGATAAAAGCGATCCGCATAAAATTCCAATCTTGGCATCACTTAATAAAATGGCTGTTTCCGGCAAAGTACTGTCGTATGACAAATCGGCGATAAACATAGCGACCGTAAATCCGATTCCGCTCAACGCACAGACACTGGCAAAGGATTTGAGGTTACTGCCCGAAGGCATTTTCACAAGGCCCAACTTAATAGCGATCCAGGAGAAAGAGAACACACCGATAAATTTACCGATCACCAATCCTAAAAATACAGCCAGGCCCACTCCGGAAAACAGATTTGCCAGCGACATACCCTCCAATACAATTCCGGCATTGGCAAATGCAAACACCGGTATCACAATGTAATTGATCGGAGTATGCAAAGAATCTTCCATATCCTGTAACGGGCTGATAATATGGTCTGAAGCGTTTTCTATACTTTTCAAGATGCCGATCTGATTATCGGTCAATATCGGAGCCTTGCATCCTTTTTCAATATTAGTCACTGGAAACTGATTGATTCTTCGGCGAATACGTTCGATAAAGAATGTCGGTGTCCGCTTCAAGGTAGCCGGTATGCAGAAAGCGACAATAACTCCTGCAATGGTGGCATGCACTCCTGAATTCAGAAAGCAATACCAGACAAATACACCTACAAAAATATAGAAGAATTTGGACCGCACCCCTTTCATGTTACCAAAAATCAGAATGCCAATAAGAACCACGGCATAAAGCAGGAAATTCAAATGAATCTCTGTCGTATAGAACAACGCGATAATCAGAATACCTCCCAAATCATCTGCTACCGCCAAGGCTGCCAGAAAGACTTTCAGCGACAAAGGAACCCGACGGCCGAAAGTGGAAAGGACTCCTAAAGAAAAGGCTATATCCGTAGCCATCGGAATGGCCGCACCCCGCAACATCGTCGGGTCATCGGGGCTCACTAACCAAAACACCAGCACAGGCATAAGCATACCGCCTATGGCACCAATCACAGGCAACAGAGCTTTTTTTACAGAAGAAAGTTCTCCTACCAGAATCTCACGCTTTATTTCCAGACCGACAGAAAAGAAAAACACAACCATCAGGAAATCGTTGATGAACTCCATGACAGTAAGTGTAGTGCCCCCATGACTGAAAAGATTAAAATTACCGATAGAGAGCGACATCGGCAGATTCCAAAAACTGGTATATGTATGGCTCAGACTGGAATTCGCAATAATCAATGCCAGAATAGTGGCCAGAATCAACATCACACTGGAGGTGACGTACTTTCGGAACATTTTCAAAAAGCTATAGCTACGCATCATAGGAAGTTACGGTTTAGATTTCTAACATATCTCAAAGATAACGAATCTTATGCGTATCCTAAAATAAAAAAAGTTTTTTTCATAAATAATACCGACGGCCGGAAAAGAGAACAGATAAAAAGCGGAATTTGAAGAAAGAAAAAATAAATCGAGACCAAATTCCAAAATCGTTCCGATGATTTTGGAAAAACATCAGGATCATTTTTTCAGCCCATAATGACCGCATAAAGCCAATGGCTGGATTGGCACTCCAAAGACATAACCGGAAAATAAAAAAAGAGCTGTACCCTTTTCCTCAGGCACAGCTCTCATATCTCAAAATCTATTAGAACAAAGTATTCTCGATGATCTTACCCATCTGCCAGATGCAACGGATATTCAAAGCCTCATCCAGAATCAGGATATCGGCATCCTTGCCCTTGGCCAAAGAACCCTTGCGGTCGTACACGTTCATGATCTTGGAAGGAGTCTCGGAAACCATTCTGATAGCATCTTCCAAAGGAACCTCTACCTGCTCTACCATCGTGCGGATCAAACGGTCGGTAGTAGCGATACTTCCAGCCAACGCAGAACGGTCAGAAAGCTTGCACACACCGTCCTCGATGATGACACGTGGGTCGAAAGCCTTGTCGCTGTCGCTGGCAGCACAAGCCAAAGCGTCGGTAATCAAAGCCATGCGCTCCACACCCTTGATCTTGTAAACCATACGCAGGATGGTTGGAGGAACGTGAATTCCGTCGGCTACACACTCTACAGTCATGTCGTCCAACAGATAAACGCTCTCTACAGTACCCTCGTACTTGTACTCACGCTTGTTGTGGAATCCCGGCATGGCGTTATAGAAGTGAGTCACGTGTGTAAAGCCGGCTTCATAAGCAGCCTTCACATCCTTGAACTCAGCATGAGTATGTGCAATTGAAGGCAAAATACCCTTGGCAGCACAATACTTACCGAACTGGATGGCTCCCGGAAGTTCCGGTGCGGCATCCCAACGTGCCAGACAAGGAGAGTTCTCTACGATTGGAATATACTCGTTAGGATCCGGATCCTTAATGTTCTCCGGAAGCTGACCTCCGGCCTTCTTGATGTTCAGGTAGTGACCTTCCAGGTGAAGACCCAGGATAGGACTGTCTTTCTCAGCCATCAACTTGTTACAGGTTTCAACAGCCTTCTCGATCATAGGCACTGTTGAAGAAGACAGAGTCGGGAAAATTGAGGTCATACCGTGCTTTGCATGAGCAGCAACAGCCTCGCGGAACGCATCTTCGGTACCTTCCATGAAATCGCGGCCACCACCACCGTGTACGTGCATTTCTACACCGCCCGGCACTACGTACATACCCTTGGCGTCAATCACTTCGGCACCGATAATGGCCAGGTCGCAATTGGTCACCTCAAGAATCTTGTTATCACGTATAATTACAGAACCATCCTTCAACCATCCCTGTGGAGTAAGGATCTTTGCATTGATAATTTGAGTAAGCATATTATATATTTTTTAGAACTTCAAAGTTACCAAATTGATTTGACAGTTAAATGTATACACTTGTTTTTTTTACATAAATTAAACAAGGGCATCCGAAAGAATTCTTTACTTATTCAGCGGATACTTGTTGCGGATCGGATCATCATACTGAACCTGCAGGTCCCAAAGCTGTTTTTTCAGCTCTTTCGTAATCTTTTCCGTACCTTTCTTACCGTAGATATTGTTCATTTCCTTCGGGTCTTTCTTCAGATCATACAGTTCCCATTCGTCGATATCATTGTAGAAATGAATCAGTTTATAACGCTCGGTACGGATACCGTAATGGCGCTTCACCATGTGTTCGGCCGGATATTCATAGAAGTGATAATAAAGATTCTTTCTCCAGTTCTTCGGGTGCTCACCCTTCAGCAGCGGCAACAGAGACTCTCCCTGAATATCATCAGGAATCGGAGCACCGGCCAAATCCAGGAATGTAGGCGCATAATCAATATTCTGCACCATCTCCTTGATTTCACCACGGGCATTCAGTCCGTCCGGCAAGCGCATCACCAGCGGAGTACTGAAAGACTCTTCATACATAAAACGCTTGTCAAACCATCCATGCTCACCCATATAGAATCCCTGATCGGAAGTATAGACCACCAGAGTGTTATCCAGCAAACCGGATTCCTTGAGATAGTCCAGCACACGGCCTACGTTGTCATCGAGTGACTTCAGTACCTTGGCATAGTCACGCATATAACGCTGGTACTTATATTCAGCCAGTTCCTTGCCCTGAGGATTCTTTTTCTCAAAATCGGCAGTGATGGCATTATAAAGGCTGTCGTAACGGACACGGTCCTGCGGGTCCATGCGGTTGATCATAGCCTCATAATTGGCAGACAATCTCGTTTTCTGTCCCGGCTTGTAAATCTTCGTATCGTAGATAATATCCATGTGGTCGTTGTTCGCAATCTCCATTTCCTGAGCGGCAGCAGCCTTGCGGCCGGCATAATCGTCGTAGAAATTATCCGGAAGCGCGAAAGTCTTGTCTTCGTACTCATTCAGATACTTCATTTCGGGCAGCCAGTTCCGATGGCATGCCTTATGGTGAATAAACAGAATAAACGGTTTGCTCTTGTCTCTCTGGTTCTCCATCCAGTCGATACTCTTGTCGGTAATGATATTGGTCAGATAGCCTTTTTCCACCACGGTATCGTTCTGCATCGTAATAAAGCGGGGATTATAATAATCGCCCTGTTCCGGAAGAATATTCCAATAATCGAATCCGGTTGGCAGACTTACCAGATGCCACTTTCCGATAATAGCCGTCTGGTATCCGGCTTTTTGAAGCAACTTGGGCATTGTCTGCTGGCTTCCGTCAAAGATACCGCTCTCATTGTGTGTAAAACCGTTCTTATGGCTGTGCTTTCCGGTAAACATGCAGGCACGGCTCGGACCGGAAAGAGAATTGGCCACAAAACTATTTACGAATTTGACTCCGTCATTGGCAATACGGTCCAGATTCGGGGTTTCCACATAACGCTGGTCATAACAGCTCATCATCTGTGCTGTATGATCATCCGTCATAATGTATACGATATTATAAGGCTTATGGGCAGCTCCCTGCTGGGCCAATGCAGAACACAAAGGCAACCCCAATAAAGCCATCGAAAAAAGTTTTTTTGTCATAAGGATATTGGTTATATAAAAAAAGAACGGCTGAACGAAAGCCAAAGACTTTTGATCAGCCGTTGTTATATTGTCTGTTTACTTATTATTTTGCAAACTTGTAAACGACATCCATGATTTCTTTACCAATCTGATCTGCGGCTTCCATAGTAGCAGCCTCAGAATAAACACGAATGATCGGTTCGGTATTACTCTTGCGCAAGTGTACCCACTTGTCAGCGAAATCAATCTTCACACCGTCAATGTCGTTGATTTCCTCATTCTTATACATTTCCTTAACCTTAGCCAACAGAGCATCAACATCAGTATCCGGAGTCAGGTCGATACGGTTCTTTGCAATAAAGTAAGGAGGATAAGTAGCACGCAGTTCGCTGGTCTTCATACCCTTCTTAGCCAAATAAGTCAGAATCAAAGCGATACCAACCAAGGCGTCACGACCGTAGTGAGCTTCCGGATAAATAACTCCACCATTACCTTCACCACCGATTACGGCGTTGGTTTCCTTCATCAAAGTAACAACGTTAACCTCTCCTACTGCAGAAGCGTTGTACTCACAACCGTACTTGCGGGTTACATCACGCAAAGCTCTGGTTGAGCTCAGGTTTGAAACGGTGTTACCCGGAGTATTCTGCAAAATATAATCGGCAACAGTTACCAAGGTATATTCCTCACCATACATAGTTCCGTCTTCGCAGAACAAAGCCAAACGGTCAACGTCTGGGTCTACCACAAAAGCGATATCGTGCTCACCCTTCTGCATCAAGGCCTTGATGTCTTGCAGGTTCTTTTCCAATGGTTCTGGGTTATGCTGGAAATCACCGGTTGCCTCAGTGTACAAACCTGTAACCTTCTCTACACCCAGCTGCTCCAACAGTTTTGGCAAAATAATACCACCTACTGAGTTTACAGTATCGATAGCCACCTTGAAGTGTGCATTCTTGATAGCCTCAACGTCTACCAGTTTCAGATTCTTTACCAGATCAATATGCTTCTGGTCGTAAGAATTATCTTCACGATAAGATCCCAAATGATCTACATCTGCATATTCAAACTCTTCAGCCTCAGCGATACGCAATACTTCATTACCTTCTTCCTTGTTCAGGAATTCACCTTTCTCGTTCAGAAGTTTCAAAGCATTCCACTGACGTGGATTGTGTGAAGCAGTCAGAATGATACCACCGCAAGCACCTTCCATAGTTACGGCAAGCTCAGTAGTCGGAGTGCTGGCCAAACCGATGTTTACCACATCAAAGCCCATACCCATCAGAGTACCACACACTACATTCTTCACCATTTCACCAGAAAGACGAGCGTCACGACCTACAACGATCTTGTTGCTGTTCACCTTTGTTGTCTTACGGATCAAGGTTGCATAAGCAGAAGTGAACTTTACAATATCCAACGGATTTAAAGTATCACCAGCCTGACCGCCAATGGTTCCACGAATACCGGAAATTGATTTAATAAGAGTCATATTGTATTAATTATTTGGTTGTTTAATCTTTCTTGCAAAATTACTTAAAAACAAGATAATCGCAAAGGAATAATCCACTTTATTTAGCAGGAAGTGTTACCTTGAACAATGGGCTGTCGGTATGCTCCTTAAAGAGAATAGCCTTGAGTTCTTTCACAACTTCCGGATATTTTGCAGCCACATTATTATCTTCATGCAGATCGTTCGCCAGATCATAAAGTTCACAAACACCAGCATTTACACGAAGCTTCCAGTTTCCTTTACGCACGGCCATCTGATTAGTCTCATGGAATTCCCAATAAAGGAAATCATGTTGTTCCTGCTTTTCATCATTTCCGAGCAAAGTTGGCAAGAAAGAAATACCATCAAAATAGTCCTCCTTTCCAGTAGCTGCATATTTCGGATTTGTATACTCCTTAACGTAATCCTCCACTCCGATGAGATCACAGAAGGTAGGCATCACATCATAAAAGGCCAATTGATGATCATTCACGCTTCCAGCCTGAATCTTTCCGGGCCAGCGCACGATAAATGGTATGCGGATACCACCCTCAAAACAAGAACGCTTCGTACCCTTCAACAGACCGTCACGATTGAAGAAAGCCGGATCTGCTCCACCCTCCTCATGAGGACCGTTATCTGATGAGAAAATAACAATAGTATTTTCATCCATACCCTTTTCTTTCAGTTTTGCAAGAATTTCTCCTACATAAGCATCCAAACGGGTAATCATTGCTGCAAACTGAGCATGAACATTAACAGACGGATTATAACGCGAACCTTCTGAACCTCCAAAATTCTTATCGTTACAGAAACGGTTGTTATAAGCCTGCAAAATAGAGTCATTAGGCTGATAAAGCTCTGCGTGAGGCAAAGTATAGGTAAACAGTCCGTAGAAAGGCTTGTCATCAGTCTGCTTGTCCAACCACTTCAACGCCTCCTGATGAATCAGATCAGCAGTATACTGCGAACGATTCTCATAACCATTGCCATACATCGGATATTTCGTATTGTCAGTCAATTCCTCACGCACAATGCTGGCATTACCATCCTTGTCACGCACCAGGCGGTTCATAAAGTTAGGATAATACAAGTGCGCCTGGAACTGGCAGATATAACCGTAATACTCGTCCACGCCGCGCTTTTCGGGAGTTGATTCAGAACCTTCATAACCGCCGGCCCACTTTCCGAACATTCCGGTAGTATAACCCTGATCCTTCATGATCTCCGGCAGAATGATATGGTCTGGATCATACGGTTCCTGACCGGTCTGTGCCGGATCTGATGTCTGACCATACTGCACGTTTCCGATTCTGTACTCTTTATTACCACGCACCTTTGTATGTCCCGTATGCTGTCCGGTCATCAAAGAAGCACGTGAAGGAGCACTTACCGGGCTGCCTGCATAAGCCTGTGTAAAGCGCATTCCTTCTGCTGCCATACGGTCCAGATTCGGGGTGCTGATATACTGCTGACCATAGCAACCCAAATCTCCATATCCCATATCATCACACAGAATAAAAATTATATTGGGTTTTTCATTGCTTGTCTGTGCAGATGCAGCACCAGCGAGCATAAATAAGGAACTGAAAAGGA
>CAJMQV010000062.1 GCA_905215575.1 uncultured bacterium
AACTGACTCAGGACGACCTGCTCATCAAACTGTTTGACGAGGTGGCCTATATCTGGCCTAAGTTGGGATACCCTTGTCTGGTGACTCCGTTCAGCCAGTATGTCAAGAATCTGGCTTTGATGAATGTAATGCAGCTGGAGAAAGGCAAGGAACGCTGGAGCATGATTGCCGACGACATCTGGGATATGATTCTGGGCAAGGCCGGAAAACTGCCGGGCGAAGTGGCTCCGGAAATCGTGGCTCTGGCCAAAGAACAGGGACGCGTGTTCATGACCAGCGACCCTCAGAGCAACTATCCGGATGAACTGGACAAATACCGCCAGTTGATGAAGGAAAAAGGCTGGGAAACCGGACAGGACGACGAAGAACTCTTCGAATATGCCATGCACCCGTCGCAGTATGAGGCCTACAAAAGCGGAAAAGCCAAGGAAAACTTCCTGGCCGACCTGCAAAAGAAACGCGAAGAGCAGCATCAGGGCTCTGCCGCCGCTCCGGCTGAACTGCCCAAGACACTCACCATCACCCTCAACGGACAGCGCTATCAGGTGGAAGTGGCCTATGGTGCCGATGCCGCCGCAGCTGCTCCGGCTCAGACACAAGCCGCTCCGGCAACTCCTGCCGGCGAAGGCGAGGATATTGCCGCTCCGCTGGAAGGCAAGTTCTACCGCGTGAAGAACGCACAGGAAACTCCGAAGAATGTGGGCGATGCCGTACAGAAAGGCGACATCATCGGCTACATTGAGGCCATGAAGACCTACAATGCCATCCGTGCCGAATTTGACGGAGTCATCACGGCCATTGTGGTCAACTCCGGTGACAGTGTAGAAGAAGACGATGTAATCATGAAGATAGCAAGAAAGTGATATGGACCAAATATATGAGATTTTAGAAAAGCTGTACCAGATGACGGCCTTCAGCAATCTGGCGCTGGAACCCGGTATTCTGGTCATGTATGCCCTGGCATTTATCCTGCTCTATCTGGGCATCGTAAAGAAATATGAACCGCTGCTGCTCATTCCCATCGCATTCGGAGTGTTGCTGGCCAACTTTCCGGGCGGAGGCATGGGAGTAATTCAAGCCGACTCCGAAGGTTATGTCCTGTGTTCCGACAATACGCGCCGCCTCATCTGGGACATGCCGCTGCACCAGATTGCCCACGAATTCGGACTGATGAACTTCCTCTACTACATGCTCATCAAAACCGGATTTCTGCCGCCGATCATCTTCATGGGTGTAGGCGCGCTGACCGATTTCGGCCCGATGCTGCGCAATCTGCGCCTGTCCATTTTCGGTGCCGCCGCGCAGTTCGGTATTTTCTGCGTGCTGCTGGTAGCCATTCTGATGGGTTTCACTCCTAAGGAAGCCGCTTCACTGGGCATCATCGGTGGTGCCGACGGTCCGACCGCCATCTTTACCACCATCAAGCTGGCCCCGCATCTGCTCGGTCCGATTGCCATTGCCGCCTATTCGTACATGGCACTGGTACCTGTAATCATCCCATTAGTAGTGAAACTGACCTGCAGCAAGAAGGAACTGATGATCAATATGAAGGAGCAGGAAAAGCTGCACCCTTCGAAAAATGAAATCAAGAACATGCGCACGCTGAAGATCATCTTCCCGATAGCCGTGACCACAATTGTGGCGCTCTTCGTGCCTACAGCCGTACCGCTTATCGGCATGCTGATGTTCGGAAACCTGCTGAAGGAAATCGGTGCTGATACCAGCCGTCTGTTTGACGCGGCATCCAACTCCATCATGAACACCGCCACCATCTTCCTGGGACTGTGTGTAGGTGCCACAATGACTTATGATGCCTTCCTGAACATGCAGACCATCGGTATTGTCGTAGGCGGATTCCTGGCCTTTGCCCTCTCTATCGCTTCAGGTATTATGATGGTCAAGGTATTCAATCTGTTCAGCAAGAAGAAAATCAATCCGCTGATCGGTGCCACCGGTCTGAGCGCTGTGCCGATGGCCAGCCGTGTGTGCAACGAAATTGCCACCAAATACGATCCGAAGAACCATGTGCTCAACTATTGCATGGCTTCCAACATCTCGGGTGTGATTGGTTCGGCTGTTGCTGCCGGAGTATTGATCTCCTTCCTGAGCTAACAAGAATAAAAAAACATAGCCAAGAATCGTTTTAAGCAAAAGATACCTGTTTTTGCTTAAAACGATTCTTGGCTTATATTCTAAATTTATTCCTTCCAGAATTATTTCTGTAATATTTTTCCTCTTGTCAAGTTACAATAAGATTAAAAATATTCACGGAACACTATAGTCTTTATAATGCAAAAATTTATTCATGAATATGCAATAAACTCACGGTTCTTTTGCAGTGTCTTAAAAATAATATTTATGAATAGAATTTTAGCTTCGCAACTCATCGCCATGACATTGGCCGGATTCGCATCAAACAGTTATGCGGATACAGAAAAGTCTATCTATGGAAAAACAGATTTGGCAATTAATCAAACAGAAACATTTTCCGTAGAAAAAAATGAAGAGGTTGTAAACTATCAGTGGGTAGCTCCTGTCGGATGCAAGATTACAAACGGACAAGGCAGCCCAACAATAGAATTACAATCTACGTATCTGGCTCAGAACAGTCCTCTGAAACTCATCAGAACATTCAAGGACCAAAAGACAGATACACTCTCTACCGATCTCACCTTTCACCGCTACATCAAAAGTTTTCAGGATCACTCCATAAAACCCGGAGAAAGTATTGAGATTGCAGGAAATACATATACGGAAGCCGACATTTATTACGAACCGGCCGGAAAGAACGAGCAAGGATTTGAGCAAGTGATTGCGCATCGCCTCACCGTAGATTTGGAAGGTGCCCAATACCGTTCCATGACAGAACCTTATCTGCAAACAGCAACTGACCACTCAATCTATATCAGCTGGAAAACAGATTTCAACAATTCTCCTGTAGTAAAATTCGGTAAAACTAAAGAAGACCTCAACCAGCAGACAAGCGGTACTATAGAAACCTTATCCGAATCTTATTTCTGGAATTCTGTTCATCTGACTGATCTGGAACCGAATACCATATACTATTATCAAATACAAAGTGGAGAAAAAACCAGTCCGGTATATCGTTTCCGTACCATGCCAACAAAAGGAAGCAACACCAAAATGCGCATTCTGCTGATGGGCGACCACCAGTTGAAAAAACGCAGTGGTTATGAATGGCTCATGCAGGCCGCCCAACGGAAGATTGAAGAAAAGTACGGCAATCTGGAAGAAAACATCAATATGATCATGAACGTAGGTGATCAGGTTGACAATGGAACGCTGGATCAATATGAATGGATTAATTATTACAAGAACAAACAGATGTCTCCATATCTCCCGATCATGACAGCTGTCGGAAATCACGATACTTACAGTGATCCGGGTATGGCGCGTTATGCTGCCCATAACCACTACGAAGAACTGGAATATCAAGGTATAAAAAGCGGAACAGAAAATTACTATGCCTATCAGGCCGGACGTATTCTCTTTGTTGTTCTCAGCACTGAACATACAGGAGAGGCACAGAAGAGCTGGGTTCGCAAGGTAGTAGACGCAGCCAAGAATGACGACAGTGTTGATTTTATCATCAGTGTAAACCACCGTCCGATTCAGGCCGAGCAATATATCGGTGATATTTCCGCATGGGTCAGAAACGAAATCATCCCTATCCTGTCAGAAACTCCAAAACATATTTTGAATTACGGCGGACATCATCATCTATATCACAGAGGACAAATTGCAGATTATCCGTTATACCACATTATCAATGGAGCGGCATCCTATGACCAGATGTGGGGTATGTCTTCGGAAAAAGACTATGACGATGTTCAGAAAACCATTGACTACTGGGGATATCAGATTCTGGAGTTTGACTTTGACAAAAAAGAGATGAAAGCCGAATGCTATGCCATCGGAAACAAGATGCTGGTCACAGAGAACATTCTGATTGACTCGTTCCACCGTACATTCGGCCAGGAAGCTCCACAGCAGCCGGTATTGAATGAAGTGGACAAAGAAATCAAACTGCCCTACACCTTCAAGGGAAGTCCTTATTCCACAACCACTCAAGAGAAACTGAACACGGTTCAGTATCAGTTCTCCACCAATCCGAACTTCTCTACAATATCTCTGAACGTAGTTCGTGATGTAGAAGACCTGTACGGCTCAACCAAGGATCCGTTGTATCTTCCTATTGATTTGAACCATAATGTGGATATCACCGAATATACTCTGCCCAGCCAAAGCCTGAGCAACGGAACCTACTATGTACGGGTGAGATACAGAGATGAAAATCTGGAATGGTCCAACTGGTCTGATGCAAAAACCTTCAACATTATAGGAAGCATCATCAGCAAACCTGTAATCACTTTGGAAAATAAGGTATTCAAACCAGGAGATGAAATAGAGATTTCCTATGCCAATGCTCCGGTTGGAAAAAATGCATGGATCGGCATTTACCGTAAAGGCGAGAAACCCGGAACAGGTGCCGGAACTACCACTTCATACAAATGGGCTTATACAACAGAAGCAGCCGGTTCTTTAAAATTCAAGATTGATGAAACCAACGAATATTATGCCGTACTGTTCCAGGATGGAGGCTACACAGAAGTTACCGACCGTCAGGCATTCTATTTCGGACCGACTCCGGAACTGACTCTCGAGAAAACAAAATTCGAAGTGGGAGAAGATATTACCGTCAATTTCCAGAATGCACCGGGATTGAAAGACGACTGGATTGCCATCTACCGCATGGGAAAAACACCGGGAGGAATCGGTTCTGAAAACTGGTCAGACGCATGGCAATACACCAATCAGGCAAAAGAGGGAGAAATCACTTTCTCAAAAGATCTTCCTAAGGGATATTATTTCATCAACTATTTCACACGAGGAGAATATTTTGAACCTAGAGAAAGAGTTCTGATTACCATTGGAGAAGATATTTCTTCCATCTCGTTGGATAAAAATGAATTCACAACAAAAGAAGACATTACCATTCATTATAATGAAGCCCCGGGAAGACCAAAAGACTGGATTGGAGTTTATGAAGAAGGAAAAGTTCCGGGTGTTGATGACCTGGATGGATTCTTCTACACTTATGGAGGAATAAACGGAAGCATCACGATTAATGCTGGAGACTTAAAACCAGGAAAATATTTCAGCAGTCTTTATATAGATGATTCCTGGGAAGAAGTTTCAGAAAGAAAGAACTTTGTAGTCAAAGGAACCAGAACTGATGACAAAACAGGAGTCACCACATTGTATGGAACATGGAACAATGAGGAACTTCAATCTCTTGACTTATCAAATGCCACTGTATTAGACTTAAGAAACGCTACGATATCAGAGGATTTTGCCCTAAATGAAACAGTAAATCCAAACTGTCTGGTTTATATCACGGCAGAAACTGTTCTAAACAGCGAGCAACCCAATGTGGTACGTATCTCACAAGATGGAGCAGAAGCCAAGCAGATTGTCCTTAAAGACCAGCATCCGTTCTACAACTCTTGTCCGTTTACAGCCGGATCTGTCGTTTACACACGTTCTGCCCTGAATTCATCCTGGAGTTCCGTAGTTCTGCCTTTTGCTTTTAGCACCGATAACTTAAGCAATGATATTCAGGTCTATACCTATACCGATATCGTTACTGACGGAGAAAGCGGATATTTAAAAGTAAAACAAGCCGAAGGGGAATTGACCGCAAACCAACCACTCTTGTTCAAGAGTCAAAATCCAGAAGTTCAAATTGAAGCTACGGATGCTCTGATCGGAATAACTCCTACAGATTTAAGCACTCCTGTTGCAAACAGTGATTATGTCGTTAAGGGCAGCTATAAAACCGTAGAGACTCTTCCTGTAGGTAGCCTGATTCTTTCACAAGACAAATTCTGGATGGTAGACAGTGAAAATACCGGTATCCGTTCTTTCCGCACATATATCAGTCCGGTTACAACAGGTAACTTAATCAAGACCCTGAATATCGTAACAGAAGGAACAACCCAGATAGAGGATGCCTTCAATGCTCCAACTGTAGAGAAAGCTGACATCTATAAATTGGATGGAGTTTGCATCAAAAAACAAGTTAATGTAGCCGAAAGCCTGAAAGAATTGCCTGCGGGTATCTATATTATTAATGGCCGGAAAGTCATCATCAACAAATAATAACTTAAACTTTCAAGCAATAGAATTATGAAAAATAAAAAATATATCAGTCCTCAAATAGAAATTATTGAACATGAAGTAAAGGACTCATTTCTTACATGTAGCAATGAAATTCAGTTTGGTGGAAATACTTCCGACTTATTGCCAGACGAAGAAGGAAATATCTGGGGAGATTAAAAAAACAGAAACAAACACGGAACAGAAAATTCGTCCCGACAAAACAGGAAAAACATCCTGATGAAATACAGAAACCGTCGGGAGGAAATTTTTCAAAAAAACGACCTCTGAAAGGCATGACGCACTTTCAGAGGTCGTTTCGTTTTACACGATTTTATATTACATTCAATTCTCTTCGTAGATTTAGAACTGATAGATCAAACCGAAAGAGGTTCCATTGGCAAAATCAAAGCCAAAGCCTGACTGCTGCATACCGGCAATTCCTCCCTTGTTAGCGGCAAATCCCAAGAATCCCAGATGAGCTTCCAAACTCCAGTGCTCGCTCAACTCAACGTCAACACCCGGACGCAAACCGATGTTGAAAGCAGTATCTTTATGTTTTGCAGTAGCTACAGCAAAACCTCCTTCTCCGAACATAGAGAAAATTCCGGCTCTCAGGAATGTGTAACGGGCAAACGGAGCAAACTTGAAGTTCAAGCCGTCCTGATCAGAATGACCGGTGAAACCGATCTGTGTTCCTATTTCCCAGTGATTATTCAGTTTGTAACCAATTTCCGGCATAAAAGCATAGGAAGTATTTTCCGTGTCATTGTTATACCAGACTGCAACTTCACCTCCCAGTCTTACCTGCGCTTTGGCAGATACAGCTCCCAAAACAGCCATTACGGCAATTAATAAAAACTTTTTCATCTCGAAACTTATTTTAAAAATTGCGCAAAGTTACAAAGAATATCCTAAACTCTGACTGTTTTTCCTAATTTTTTATTTTTTGCTTTCTTTCTGATCTTGTTCTGAAACATCAATAGGAGCACCGCAATATTTGCAATAACGGGCATCAAAATCAAGCGGACGACCACAATTCGGACAGGTTCCTCCGGCTTTTTTCTGCTCGTCCATCAACGTAACGGAAACAATACCTGTAGGCACGGCAATGATGGTATAACCCAACAGCATCACCACTCCGGAAATGAAACGCCCCACGGCAGTGAGCGGAGTAATATCGCCATAACCCACCGTGGTCAGTGTCACAATGGCCCAATAAATGCTGGTCGGAATATCCGTGAAACCGGATTCGGGATGCTCCCCCTCAACCATATACATGATCGTGCCGATTGAAATGACCAGAATCAACACAAAAAGGAAGAATACAAGGATTTTGCGCATACTCTTCTGTACCGAGCGCAACAACAGATTACCTTCGGTCCAGAAACTGAAGAGCTTGAACACGCGGAACACACGGATGAGACGGAAAGCGCGAATGATCAGCACATAGCGCACCGAAGGAAAGAAGAAAGCCAGATAAAGAGGCAGGGTAGCTAACAGATCCACAATACCGAAAAAGCTGAAAATGTATTTCCTCGGTTTGTCGGACACGTAGATGCGCAACACGTATTCCACCGTAAAGAAAAAGGTGGATACGTACTCAAATATCTGCAAGACCAGACGCCAGCCATCACTGACAAACGGCAGACTCTCGATAATGGCCGCCAAGACACTGAGCAGAATGGTGATAATAAGCACCGTGTCGAACATGCGTCCCGCATAAGTGTCCGACTCAAATATAATCTGATAAAGTTTTTCGCGATTCAGATAGCGTTTTACTTTCTCTAATGTAATCATCTTATTTTCTGTTCAAAATATCCCATAAATAGGGTATTGCCGACTAATGGCTTTCCCCATACCTTTGCAAAGTAACAATAAAAAGCTCAGATTATGAAAAGAATATATAGACAACTTACAGACCTCGTCGGGAATACCCCCTTAGTACAGTTACAGAATTTACCCGAAGAAGAACAGGTAAAAGCCAACATCATAGCCAAACTGGAATATTTGAATCCGGGAGGCAGCGTAAAGGACCGCATCGCACTGAGTATGATCGAAGAAGCCGAACAGCAGGGAATACTCAAGCCGGGAAGCATTATTGTGGAGCCGACAAGCGGTAATACCGGCATAGGGCTGGCCTGGATAGCGCGCGCCAAAGGATACCGTGCCATTCTGACCATGCCCGAAACCATGAGCATAGAGCGCCGCAACCTGTTGCGTGCCCGGGGAGCCGAACTGGTGCTCACCCCCGGAGCCCAAGGAATGAAAGGAGCCATTGCCAAAGCGCAGGAACTGGCAGCAACTTTAGAAAACGCCGTCCTGCTGCAACAGTTTGAAAATCCGGCCAACCCACTGAAACATTACCGCACCACAGCCGAAGAAATCTGGCGCGATACGGAAGGACAAGTGGATGTATTTGTTGCAGGTGTGGGCACCGGAGGAACCATTACCGGAGTGGGCCGCAGACTGAAAGAACTGAATCCGAAGATTGAAATCATCGCCGTAGAACCGGATGCTTCGGCAGTACTTTCCGGCGAACAGCCCGGTCCGCATAAAATTCAGGGTATCGGTGCCGGATTCATCCCCGGCATTCTGGACCGTGGCGTTATCGACCGGATAATAAGGGTAACGGACCATGACGCTCTGCTCACCGGCCGCCGTCTGTCGCTTCGCGAAGGACTGCTTACGGGAATCTCTTCCGGAGCCGCCGCCTTCGCCGCCATTCAGATTGGTCGCGAAGCAGGATACGAAAACAAGAATATCGTAGTGCTCCTGCCAGACACCGGAGAGCGTTACCTCTCTACCCCGCTTTTCGATTTTGAAAACTTTCCGATGGAAATAAAAGAATAAAAAAACTGGTCTGTTTTTTTATACTGAGAAAACCTAAAGCCGTTTCCGCAATAGTATACAACCAGCGGAAACGGCTTCATTTATTTAATCTGCCTTTGCCCTCAGGGGGCAAGCATTCTGATTACAGCTGACGGTATGCCTCCAGCTGAGTGGCATCGAACTTGCGGATGAAGTTGAAGTGTTTCTCCACTTCTGACTCGGCATAGTTCACATATACCTTGAGACTCTTCTCGAAGAGTTCCGGACAGCGGGTAGCATCCTGCAACAACAGGTGTGACATGACACAAACAGCGGCCATCTCCATCAGACGACGGGCCACAAAGTCGTGCAGCTCCTGATCGGCAGCCTCCTTCACGGCATTGGTGCAGGCCTCGAACTTGCGGGTCATGTTCTTGATACGGTCCTTCAGATCTTCGTACTCGGCAGCGCAAGGGATCAGTTCATAGTCATGCAGCGTAGCGGCATACGATCCGTTGGTGACATAACGGATAGCGGCAACAGTCTGCAACTGAGTAGTACCCTCGTAGATTGAAGTGATGCGGGCATCACGATAGATACGCTGACAAGCGTACTCCATCATGAAACCGGAACCGCCGTGAATCTGAATACAGTCGTAAGCATTCTGGTTGGCATACTCTGAGTTCATCCCCTTGGCCAGCGGAGTAAAGCTGTCGGCCAGCTTAGCATATTTCTTCTGCTCCTGACGTTCTTCCGGAGTGAGCTTGCGCTCGCGGGCAATATCGTCCAGTGCCTTATAGATGTCTACATAGCGTGAAGTCTGATACAACAGCGCACGGCCGGCATCCAGTTTGGCCTTCATGATAGAAAGCATGTCGTACACAGCCGGGAAGTTGATAATCGCCTTGCCGAACTGCTCACGGTCCTTGGCATAAGCCAATCCTTCGTTGTAAGCGGCCTGGCTCAATCCGACAGACTGTGCGGCGATACCCAGACGGGCACCGTTCATCAGGGCCATCACATATTTGATCAATCCCAGCTTGCGGTCGCCGCAAAGCTCGGCCTTGGCATTCTTGTAAACCAGCTCACAGGTTGGTGAACCATGAATACCCATCTTGTTTTCAATACGGCGCACGTCCACACCGCCATCGTTCTTGTCATAGATGAACATAGACAGTCCGCGGCCGTCCTTGGTTCCTTCCTCCGAACGGGCCAGAACCAAGTGCAGCTGAGCATCTCCGTTGGTGATGAATCGCTTCACACCATTCAGTCGCCAGCACTGGTTTTCCTCATCATAGGTGGCCTTCAGCATCACGCTCTGCAAGTCGGAACCGGCATCCGGCTCGGTCAGGTCCATAGACATGGTCTCTCCGGCGCAGATACGCGGGATGAAACGGCTGTGCTGGTCCTCATTACCG
>CAJMQV010000063.1 GCA_905215575.1 uncultured bacterium
TGATAATAAAAATGGTCTCGACGATTTTAAAAAATCATCGAGACCATTTTTGTTTTTTCTTAGGACGTTTTCTTTTCAGGAATTTATTTTATATAAATATCATCAGAATGATCTGGGCCAGAATTACGCGGATGAACATGGCCAGCGGATAGACGGTGGCATAGCTTACCGAAGCCTGATTGCTTCCCTGATAAGTATCGTTTACATAGCTTAATGCCATTGGGTTGGCCATACTTCCGCAGAGCATACCACAAGTTGTGCGGAAATCCATTTTGCTGAAGCGCAGAGCAATCCAACCAACAAGGATTACCGGAATAAGCGTAATGGCAAAACCAATACCGATCCACGCCGCTCCCTCCGGACGCATGACGGTTTCAAAGAAATGGGCGCCGGCATCGATACCCAGACAAGCCAGATAGAGCGATAGACCGATAGCGCGCAACATCAGATTGGCACTGCGGGTGGTGTAGATGCGCATGTGCAGACGCGGACCAAAGCAACCCACGAGAATACCCACAACAATAGGACCTCCAGCCAAACCCAGCTTTACAGGAGTGTCAATACCCGGTATACTAATAGGTATGGCACCCAAAATCAATCCCATAACGATACCGATAAAGATTGCGGCCAGATTAGGCTCTTTCAAAGAGGTGATGGTATTTCCCAATATTTTTTCTACTTGCTTGATGGCTGCCGCGTCGCCCACTACCGTAAGACGGTCGCCTAATTGAAGTACCAGATCGGGAGTAGCCAATAACTTCACGCCACTACGCAGCACACGGCTCACATTGATGTCGTAAGCATTGCGCAAGCGGAGAGACCCCAGGCGACGGCCGTTTATTTCCGGACGTGTTACGACAATATAGCTGGACACCAGTTCCCGGTCAATACTGTTCCAGTCGATATCTTCCTTGTTCCAATCCCGGTTTTCCTGCTCACCGAAGAGCATGGTCAGAATAGGCATATCCTTTTCGATGGTAACCACCAGGATGCGGTCGTTTTCCATCAGAATGGTTTCGCGCGATGGAATGGTAACCTTTCCGTTGCGCCACAGACGTGAAATCACAAACTTGGTGTGACTGTCATTGGCCAGAGTTTCTATTTTCTTGCCGTAAATACCAGGATTATGCACCTGAAAGGCCGCAATATAGGTGTGATTCGGGTCGTCTTCCTGTTTGATGTCCATGTCTTGTGGGCGGACTATCAGTTTCTTGATGACAATGATAGCCAAAATGACTCCTACAACACCGAGCGGATAAGTCACCGCACAGCTAAGCGCTGCACTGCTGGCTTCCTGTCCCAATTGCTTTAAGGTTTGTTGGGCGGCACCCAGTGCCGGCGTGTTGGTGGTGGCACCGCAAAGCACACCGATCATGTCTTTGAGCGGAATCTGTGATGCATAGCTGATAATGATGGCCATGGCCGTACCTAACAGGATGACAATCAGTCCTAAAAGATTCAATTGGATACCTTCTTTGCGGAAAGCGCTAAAGAATCCCGGACCCACCTGAAGGCCTAAAGAATAGACAAAGAGCACCAGACCGAAGCTCTCTGCGTAGTTCAACATGTCCGGATTGAGAGAAATTCCCAAATGTCCGGCGACAATACCCATAAAAAAGACAAAGGTAACTCCTAATGAGATACCTCCTATGCGGATCTTGCCCAGCGAAATGCCGATGGCGGTGGTCAGCGATAAAATGATGATGGCCTGAAGGGCCGAATGTTCAAAGAATATACTGTTTATCCATTCCATGCTGCAAAGTTATATCTTTTCTTTGTCAGCAGAAATTCGGAATGCACTTTTTTTATATTTATTCAAAAAAATGCATATTCTCCTTGTGCATGTCCTTCTTTTTCCTTCCCGAAGGACAAGAAATAGAGCGGAGTCCGATACTGATTTTGTGGACCTTCAGTCGGTGCTCCGCTTTTTCAGAAAGTATCTGTTCTTTGATGATGGTTCATTTATTGTTGTAAGTCTTTCATCAGTTGGTCCAAGGCGTCCTCTGCATTTCCGTATTCCTCCAACAGACTGATGAATTTACTGCCGATGATGGTTCCGGCAGCATTGGCGCGTGCTGTTTCCAGCGTCTGGCGGTTGCTGATGCCGAATCCGATGAGGCGAGGGTTGTTCAGATTCATATTGTTTACCCGGTTGAAGTATTCCTGCAGAGGGTTTCCAAAAGCTTTCTGTGCGCCGGTAATGGCTGCGGAGGACACCATATAGATGAAGCCGTCTGTATGCTGGTCTATGAGTCGGATGCGTTCTTCTTCCGTTGCCGGAGTGATGAGCATGATCATTTTCAGGTCATAGCGGTCGGCTACAGGTTTATATTCTTCCAGATAATTGCGGAAAGGCAGGTCGGGAATAATCATGCCGTCGATGCCGCATTCCGAGCAAGCCTGACAAAAAGCTTCGAAACCGAAGCGCATGATGGGGTTCAGATATCCCATGATGACCAGAGGAACCTGTACGGATTGTCGGATATCGCGCAGTTGCTCGAAGAGCAGACGCAGCGACATGCCATTGTTTAATGCCTGACGGGTGGCTTTTTGGATAACAGGCCCGTCGGCTAAAGGATCGCTGAAAGGGATACCGATCTCTATCAGATCCACTCCTTTGTTTTCTAATGTTCGGATGATTTCTGCGGTACTGTCCAATTTAGGATGTCCGGCACAGAAATAAAGAGAAAAGATGTTCTGCTTTTTCTCTTGGAATAATTTGTTGATGCGGTTCATTTTGTGTCAGATGTGTTTATGGGTTTAATTGTGTCAGAAAGTTTCTCAGTAGGGTTGCGTCTTTCACCCCCGGTGATATTTCAAAGCGTGAGTTCAGATCAATACCGGCACAGAGCGGGTGATGAATTTCATGCAGCCGTTTGATGTCGTCTGGACCGATGCCGCCACTTAGCAAGAAGGGGAGTGTGCCGGAATAGTGTTGCAGGATTTGCCAGTCGAACTGTTTGCCGCTGCCTCCGGGAAGAGGGGTTTTCGTATCGAAGAGCAGAAAGTGGTACAGATTTTCGTATTGCCGGATGGATGCCAGATCTTCGGGCGTTGAAATGCTGAATGCCTTGATGAGCTGTACGGAAGCGAGTCCGCTTTGATTCAGAGTCAAGCGCAGATGGTGACAAAACTCCGGGGATTCCTGTCCGTGGAGTTGTACATAAGAAAGACCATAGGCGCGTACCGTGGACAGAATATAGTCCGGAGTTGCGTTGACAAACACGCCGGTGCGGGCACACGCCGGCAGATAGTCCGGCTTTTGAGCTACGTAACGAGCGGACGGCTCCCAAAAGATAAATCCCATCATGTCAATGCCCAATGCTTCTATTTGCCGGATATTGTCGCTTTGGCGCATGCCACATATTTTGATGCAGGAGAACGGCTTTTTCATACGTGCATCTGTTGAAGGAAATATTTCAGGCTTTCGCCCGGATTTTCGGTGCGCATGAACAGTTCTCCGATCAGGAATCCCTGAAAACCCTTTTGGCGCAGCTCGCGTGCTGTGGCGGCGTTCGAAATGCCGCTTTCCGAGATGCGGACGGTTTCCCGGGGCAGTTGTTCTGCCAAAAGAAACGAATGTTCGGTATCGGTGTGGAAGGTACCCAAATTGCGGTTGTTGATACCCACCACATCCACTGCATCGTTCAGATATTCCAGTTCCCGTTCGTGGTGAAGTTCGAGCAATACCTCCAGTTGCAGTTCCTTTGCCTTGCGGGCCAGAGCGATACAGGTGTTACGTTCCAGTGCTGATGCGATGAGCAGAATGGCATCTGCTCCCCAAAGGCGAGCTTCATAGAGTTGGTATTCGTCACAGATGAAGTCCTTTCTCAAGATAGGAAGGCTTACTTTGGAGCGTGCCGTGCGCAGGTCCTCGCTGCTGCCGCCAAAATATTTTGCGTCAGTCAGTACGGATAAGGCAGTGGCGCCCCCTTGTTCGTATGCCGGAGCGATGATTGCCGGATTCGCATTTTGTGAGATCCATCCTTTTGACGGAGACTTCCGCTTGAATTCACTGATAATGCCGCTGTTGGAGTTCTGCAAGGCCTGTTTCAGAGAATAAGTGGGACGGAGCTGGCGTTGGCGATAGCGCTCCTTTAACAGGTTTGCCAGTACCGACAATGGTACTTCCCGTTTGCTGGCTTCTACTTCATGGCGTTTGTGGGTCATGATTTCTTCCAATATATCTTTCATCGTGTTTGTGGTGTTTGTTTGAGAATGGTTTCTGTTGTCTTCAGCTGTTCTGTTCGATATAGCGTAGCAAAGTCTGATAAGCTTTTCCGCTTTCCAGAGCTTCGCGTGCCCGGGCCATGCAGTCGACCATTTCCAGATCCGGTTCCATAACCTTGATGGCAAAGGCTGCGTTTACCAATACAACAGTTTTACGGCTTTCATTGCTTTCATTTTTGAGGATGCTCACGAAAATGTCGCGTGCCTCTTCCACCGACTCGCCGCCATATATCTCTTCCGGGCGGATGACGGGCAATCCTAAATCCTTTGGAGTAAATATCTGTTCCATGCCCGGAGTCTTGATCTTGAAGGTGCCCGTAAGCGATATTTCATCGTAACCGTCCATACTGTTTACGATACCGTAATTGATCCCCAATTGTTGGTTTACGTTGCTGTACAGGCGCATTTGGTTCAGGGTGGCCACGCCGAGCAGTTGGTTTTTGGGATTGGATGGATTGACCAGAGGTCCCAGCAAATTGAAACAAGTGGGGATTTGCATGGCCTTTCTTACCGGAGCTACAAACTTCATTCCCTTGGCAAAGAGCGGCGCATGCAGGTAGGTAAATCCACAGGTGGCCAGATTGCGGCGCAGCTGGTCTTCGTTGTCAGTGAACCGCACGCCCAATGCTTCGAGCACATTGCTGGCACCGGATGTGGAGGTGGAAGCGTAATTGCCGTGTTTGGCAACCGGATATCCGGCTGCAGCCACCACAAATCCCGAGCAAGTGGATATGTTGAAGGTGTTTTTGTTGTCGCCACCGGTGCCAACGATGTCAATGATGTTGAAGTCCGAGAAATCAAGTGTTTTGCCGCTTTCTTTCAGTCCGTCGCGCAGTCCCAGCAGTTCGTCTACCTGAATGCCTCGCATCAGGAGTGAAGTCAGAAAGGCGGTGATCTGTACGTCGGTGTATTTTTCTTGAGTGATGTCGAGCATGATTTGCCGGGTTTCTTCCCGGCTCAGAGTTTCATTCTCGACCAGTCGTGTCAGAATCTGTTTCATTTGTGTCGTGATGTGTTAGCCAGTTTTTAATGATGTCTTTACCTTGTGGAGTCAGTACCGATTCCGGATGGAACTGTATGCCGCGGACATCGTATTGTTTGTGTTTCAGTGCCATGATCTGTCCTTCATCGCTCCAAGCGGTGATTTCCAGTTCTTCGGGGAAATCTTCACGCGACACTACCCAGGAATGATAACGCCCGATGGGGAAAGTTTCCGGAAGACCTTGGAACAGATAGTCGTTGTGCTTTTGGTGGCACGGACTCTGTATGCCGTGGAACACCTGACTCAGATTGGTGAGCCGGGCGCCGAACACCTCGCCGATGGCCTGATGCCCCAGGCAGACACCGAGGATAGGTTTCTTCCCGGCATAAGTGCGGATGGTGTCCAGCAGCAGGCCTGCTTCTTCGGGAATACCCGGTCCGGGACTGAGGATAATCTTATCGAAGGCTTGCAAATCCTCCATGCGGAACTGATCATTGCGCCATACGGTTACTTCCGCTCCCAGCTCCTTGACCATGTGACTCAAGTTGAAGGTAAACGAGTCATAATTGTCGATGATAACTACTTTCATATCCGGTTCTTTTATGGAATCTTAATTAGGAAATCTTTCCGGCCTGTTCGATGGCCTTGCGCAGCGCGCCGAGCTTGTTGTTGATTTCCTGGAGTTCATATTCTTCATTGCTTTGGGCCACGATGCCTCCGCCGGCCTGGAACCATAACTCCTGGTTGCGGCTGACAAACGTACGGATGGTAATGGCCTGGTTCAGGTCGCCGTTCAGTCCGATAAATCCGATGCAACCGCCATAGGCGCCCCGGTTGTGCGGCTCGTATTGCGAGATCAGTTCCATAGCCTTTACTTTCGGTGCTCCCGACAGGGTGCCTGCCGGAAACGTATCGATGAAGGTCTTGATGGCATTGCTCTGCGGCAAAAGCTGTCCGCTGACGCGGCTCACCAGATGAATGACGTGGCTGTAATACTGCATGTCTTTGTAGAATTCCACCTGCACATGGTCGCAGTTACGGCTCAGATCATTGCGCGCCAGATCCACCAGCATGACATGCTCTGCATTCTCTTTCGGATCGTGGCGCAGATATTCGGCGTTCTTCTGATCCGTTTCCTTGTTGCCGGTGCGTTTGGTAGTACCGGCAATAGGGTCAATATAGGCCTTTCCGTTTTCAATCTTGCAGTGCGTTTCCGGTGACGAACCAAAAATGCGGAATCCTCCGAAATCAAAATAAAACAGATAAGGGCTGGAATTGATGTGGCGCAGAGCGCGGTACAGGTTGAAGTCATCTCCTTCAAACCGTTGGATGAAGCGCCGGCTCAATACAATCTGAAACACATCGCCGCGCATGCAGTGGGCAATCCCTTTGCGGATGTTGCTTTTGTGCTCCTCATCCGTCAGGGTGCTGGTGATGTCGCCAACGGGACGGAAGGAGTAGGCGGTGAATTTCCGGTTCAGAATCATTTTCTCCAATTCTTCAAGACCGTCCTCTTCACCTTCAGAAACAAGTTCCAGCAAAGTCAGAGAGTTGTTGAAATGATCGAACACGATGACCTGCTTGTAGAGTATATAGATCAGGTCCGGCGCATCGTTCTTTTCGGAAACACTGTCTTTGATGGGGATATGTTCGAAATAACGTATGGCGTTGAAAGAGGTGAAGCCATAGAGTCCGCAATATCGGCTGTATTCGCCTTCTACGGCAAACCGGTTCAGAAAACCGTTGAGCACATCTTCGGTTCTGCAAGTGTCGTCAATGTTTTGTTCTGTGTTTGTGCCGTCGGGAAACGAAGCCTTTGCCCGCCCATGGCCAATCTCGATACTGGCCATGGGGTTCAAGGCGATAAATGAACGGCTATTGTCGTTGCCGTGATAATCAGAACTTTCCATCAGGGCGCTTTGAGGATATAAGTCGCGCACCTTGAGGTAAGTGCTTACGGGCGTCAGCAGGTCGCCCAGAATGTGTCGTGATTTTACGTGATATTTGTGTTGTTGCATGTGTCGTGTGTCTTAGTCGTTCGGACAGAATTCGTCTTTGTGTGCCAGATAAGTTTCCAGATCCTTGTCACCGCGTCCGCTTACGGTGAGCACCACAACATCGTCTTTCTTGAAGTTTATTTTCGGAAGCATGGCCAGAGCGTGAGAAGACTCCAGAGCCGGGATGATACCTTCCAGACGAGTCAGTTCAAAAGCGGCACGCAGCGCCTCGTCGTCGTTGATGGCCATTACCTGTGCTCTTCTTTCTTTTGCCAGATGAGCGTGCAGAGGGCCGATTCCCGGGTAGTCCAGACCGGCAGAGATGGAATAAGGTTCCTTGATCTGTCCGTTCTCGTCCTGAAGAACCAGAGTGCGGAAACCGTGAATGATACCTTCTGTTCCGGCAGAGATGGAAGCGGCAGTCTTTCCGGTGGCGATACCATATCCGCCGGCCTCGCCCAATACCAGTTTTACGCGTTCGTCATCGATATAGTGATATACGGTTCCTGCGGCATTTGAGCCTCCACCGATGCAAGCCATCAGATAGTCCGGATAGTCGCGTCCTTCTTTTTCCATGAGCTGCTCCTTGATTTCCTTGCTGATGACGCTCTGCAGACGGGCTACCAAATCAGGGTAGGGATGAGGTCCTACGGCAGAACCCAACAGATAGAAGGTGTCCTCCGGATTGGTACACCAGTCGCGCAGCGCCTCGTTTACGGCATCTGTCAGTGTCTGGCTTCCTGAAGTTACGGAGAATACTTCGGCTCCCAGCATGCGCATTTTCTCTACATTGACATGCTGACGCTCAATGTCGATGGCACCCATATACACGCGGCAAGGCATGTTCATCAGGGCGCAGGCGGTAGCGGTTGCCACACCGTGCTGTCCGGCACCGGTTTCAGCGATGATTCTCTTCTTGCCCATCTTGCGGGCCAACAGGATCTGGCCGATGGCATTGTTGATTTTATGTGCTCCGGTGTGGTTCAGGTCCTCACGCTTCAGATAAATCTTGCAGCCGTATTTCTCGCTCAGACGCTTGGCCAGATACAATGGAGAAGGGCGGCCTACATAGTCGCGCAGCAGTTCGTGAAACTCTTTCTGGAATTCTTCGCTTTCCAGAATGGTCAGATACTGTTCTCTCAGAGATTCAATTGCCTTGTGAAGGATTTCGGGAATAAAACTTCCGCCGAACTCACCATAATAACCGTTTTGATCAATGTTGTAAGATTTCATATTCATATTGTTTTAGTTGTTGTTTTCGGGTATGAAAAAAAGGCTTGTCGCAAGTACGACAAGCCTTTTCAGTATCTTTTTATTTCAGGTATGAACACCAAGATATACAAGACTAGCTCCTCACGACCTTTTGAGTTCTGAGTAGCGCCACCACCAATATGTATTCTTGTTCATGTTCATGATTTATTCTTTTAGCTTTTTGTTTTTGTTCTGTTGCAAATGTATGTTTTTAATTTGATACGTGCAAGAGAAAATGCTTTTTTTCTTTCTAAATTTTATTTTTTTTGAACTATCGATAGCTTCTGTCTATTTATCCTGCACGGAGAAGTCATATGCCTTGATGTCTCCGTTCTCATTGCAGAGTGTTTGTTTCAGATTGACCAGAATGTATTCACCGGGAAACAGATCCTCTTTCGGAGTGACGAAGAATCCCATGTCCGGCAGGTTCTCGATCACAAAAGAATCGATGTTGATGCGCGTATAGCCACATTCATTCAGTTCGGCATAGGGCAAGCGGCGGTGGTCACGGCGCTTGTTCAGGCGGATCAGGGCATAATCGTTCAGAGTGCACTCTTTGGGATAGATGACGAAACAGGGCTTCTGGTCGGTCAGCTGTTTGGCCTGTTTGCCCCAGAAGTAACGGATCTGTTTTTTTCCGACTGTGATTCCCTGAATGTCCCAGCCTTTCTTTTCTTCGGTCTGGCTGGTTATGGCGCGCATCGGATTTTGATTTCCGTTGACCATAATAAAGACCGTGGGTTCGGGTTCCGGCATTTGGGCATGGGCCACATTGGAAATTCCCAAGAAGAATATCAGAGAGAGAAGTTGCAATAATGTTTTTTTAATCATAGAACTTGATTTCATAATCTGTTGTTTTCGTGTATTTCACAAATAGGTTGGCTATCATCTCGGCACAAGCCTGCACTCCGGAGCGGTTTCCGTCGTATCCGTTGATGAGCACGGTGGTGTGCCGTGTGTCCAACCCAAGTTTGGTGCGTTCGTGGTCACTGGTCGGCGTGCCGAATCCTCCGATCCGGTCCCGGTAAACCGGCAGGCCTTCTATGTTGAGAATGCCGCGACCGATGCCTTCATACGGTTCGTCGGCGCGTCCTACTCCTAAGGTTGCGTCGCCGATAATCTTGTCTGCATCGAATCCTCCGATGGAATATCCGGTAACCATGGAAGCCAGATTAATCAAATCCACAGCCGTATTGATCTGATAAAGTTCCTGGTTCTTCAGAACTCTGCGGATGAGAGATTCTGCGGCCGGACGGTAGCGGCTGGGATCTTTTCCGAGTGCCTTATAGGCGGCCCGGGTGTTTTGAATGGAACTTATTTCCCGGATGTAATCCAGATTGTGTGTGCGGATGCGTGCTTCCTCTTCCCGGATTTCCTCCCAGAGTTCAGCGTCATATTCCGTGTTTGTGATGGTGGCTGTGAGCATAGCGCCTATGAAATTCGGGCAGATGCTCCGGATTTCGTCAGAAATTTCTATTTTCATATCCTTATAATATATAAATAGGTGTTTATTGCCAGTCGTAGACATTAAAGCTGGCTTCCATTTTATCTTCCACATCATCCGGCAGCTTGCTGAAGAAGTTAATGCCGGTAAGTTCTTCCACCTCATCTACGCTTACGGCGTATTCTTTCAGCGGTTTGTTCTGCTTTTCTGTGCTGCATCAGATAATGCAGAATAAAAAAATGCAGCAGCAGATCGTTGTCTGTAAAGCTTTTTGATTTCCAGGCGCTGTAAAGAGGATTAGAAGAGATGGAACGGCTGTCGGCGCTGATGGAGATCTGCTTTCCCTTTGCAGTGTAATCTGAGGAAATGCAGCCGGA